>JAVBRW010000279.1:0-14641 GCA_031547475.1 Planctomycetota bacterium | reverse complement strand
AGGCGAGGCGCGGCGCATCGCCCCTGCCCGCGCCGCCGATTGGGCTGGGCGAGCCGCCGCCGCCGAACGGATTGGAGGAATCGCCTCCTCCGCCGCCGCCGGCCAGGTTGTTGGAACTGTCGTCGGTGCCGCTTCCGGTGCGGGCGCCCCGCGCCCGGCCGGAACCGGCCGAATCGGGCGAACCGCCGCCTCCGCCGGACGCGCCGCCCGGAAGATCGTCGAAGCGCTGCTCTCCCGTTTCGCCGCCGCTGTCGCCGCCGGACGAACCGCCGGAAGCGCTGCCCGACGCGCCGCCGGTCCGCGCATCGGCCGCCGCCAATTCAAGCCCGCCCGGCATGCCGCCCGAAGGCGCGGGCAGGGCGGAACCCTGGCGCCCCTGGCCGCCCCGCGCCGATCGCAAACCGCCCATTGCGGCGGCCGGCTCGCGGGAGCCGTCGTCCCGGGCGATGCCCCGGGGCAGGGAGGTTTTCGCTTCGAGGCGGGATGCGCCCGGAATGACCACCGCGCCCGGCTTGGCACCCGCGTCGGCCACGCCCATGGAGCGGGGCTGGGTCCTGATTTCCTCGACGCCGGGTTCGCTGGCCATGCGATCGGGAGCGTCCGGCGCGGCGATTTCGCTGCTGTCGCGGGCGGGATCGTCGATCTCGACCCGGGGTTCGGGGAATGTTTCGGCGATTTCCCGCTGGGCGCGGCGGCGGCCCTGCGCGTCGACACGGGGCGCGGCGCGGTCGAGCCGCACCGTTTGCATGCCTTCGGACTGGGCGACCTGCAACCCTTCCGCCACCGCCATGGGCTGCGACACCCGCCGGCCGTCCGACCATACGGGGCGGTCGCCCTGGTTGTCGGCGGCTATTTCCAAACGCTGCTCGCCCACTTCGGCGTGGCGGTCGGCCTGCCGCGAACGCTCGACCGGAGGCTCGTTCGCCGCCGTCTTTTCCCGTTCCAGTTCGGGCAGTTCCCGTTCCGCCTGCGGCTGGTCCTGGTTCGGCCGTTCGAGCCGGCGGGTCCGGCGGCGGAGCGGCTCGGCGTTCGGGTTGGTTCCGAGGGGCTGGGCGGACGCCTGCGCCGATTGGGCCAGCGCCGCATGGCTGGCGCTCTGTCCCGCTTCGGCGGATTCGGTCTGCCTGGCGGCCGGGAGGTTGCTGGTTCCGGTTCCCGGGCTTTCGATGGAAATTTCGCCCACGCCCGCGTCGCCGCCGGACGAAGCGCGGCCGGACGAGGCGGCGGCGGATCCGGACGAGGCGATCATTTCTTTTTCCAGCTCGGTCAACACCGGGACGGATTCGTATTTTTCCTCGGTCAGGCTGACCGATATCTTGGGCGGCGCCGTCGACCGCGCGCCTTCGGCCGTGCTCAGGAGCATGATGAATATGGCCAAAAGGATGAGGTTGGCGATGCCGGACACCAGGAGGAAACGCGCCAGCGCGCTTTTGCCCAGGCGGTAAAGAATGTAGACGATCAGGAGCAGAAGGAGCAGGAGGAGCAGGAGGATGGCCAGCAGGTACATCCACCAGGCGCTCCAGAACGAATCCTTGCCCGCCGCCGGCGCGCCGGTGACGGAAGGGAAGGTGACGTCGCCCGCGCCGGGAACGGCGGGCGGAAGCAGGTCCGGCGCTTTCTGGAGCGCCTGATCGGTGCGTTCCCACGGGGACGGCATTTCCGGCAGATCGGCCGGCTCGGTCAAGGGCGGGAATTCGTCGGGAACGCCGCCGGATTGGGCGCCGGGGGGCGTTTCGCCGGGCAGTTCGGCGGGTTTGCCGGCGGGGCCGCCGTCCTGGCCGGGCCGCTCCGGGAAGGCGGGAATGCCGGCGACCGGCCGGCGATCCGCCGGCGCGGGGGCGGCATAGGTCTTGACTTTCCAGAGCAGGGGAATTTCCACCCTGCCGGGGCCGGCCCGCAGGCGCAGGACGCCCTGGTAATCGCCGTCCGCCCGGCCGAGGGGAACCGAGACGACCGCCTCCAGGGGAATTTCCCCCTTGCCGGCCGCCAACGTTTTGACATCGGTCATGGCGGAAAGGCCGTCGTCGCCCTCGACCTCGAGAACCAGCGGCGCCTCCTTGTCCGCTTCGTAGCCGACGCGCGCGCGGCGGCTGGCGAAGGTGCCGGGCGGCACGACGCCGAGATCGATGGCGGGAAGCTGTTCGAAGCGGACCGTGCCGACCTTCACCCTGACCGGCGCTTCGTCGCCGAGATCGCCCCGGTCGGAAATGCCGAACCTGCCCCGGTACTCGCCCGGAACGGCGGTGTCGGGAACCGTCATCTCGAGTTCGAACGCGCGGCGGCCGGGATTGACCATGACGCTGGACGACAGATCGGGCCAGTCGACCCCGTCCCAGCCGAGATCGAAATACAGTTCGCGGGGAATTTTGGATTCGAGATCGATCCGGGCGACGGCGGTGCCGGTCTCGCCGGGGAAGAGGACGCCGAAATCGACTTCGCCCTCGAGGCTCGCTTTTCCCTCCGGCGGCGGCGCCGGCATTTTCAGGGCAAGGCCGGACGTCTGCCTGACGAAATCGCCCTGCTCCCACGCGCGCCCGGCGGCGCGGACGACCAGGTCGAACTGATCGGGAGCGGTCAACGCGAGGTCCGTCACCGCGCCGTACACGCCGTCGCCGGCTTCGCCGTCGCCGTGGGCGCCGTCGTCGTACAGTTCGACGGGGCGGTCGACGATGCCGGGCAGGCGCTCGACCCATACCCTGCCGCCGGCCAGCGGCTTTTCGCCCTCGGCCAGCGTGGCGCCGACCGCCAGGCGGCCGGGATGGTATTGGGGCGGGAAAACGTCCAGGAAGAATTGGGTATCGCCGGACAGGGCGAGAACGGACGATCCGGGGGCGGCGTCGGTCCAGCCGAACCGCCACACGCCCCGGCCGGGATTGATCACATGCATGCTCGACATCCTGCCGCCGTGCGGGCCTTCGCTTCCCGGGCCGTCGGCCAGGATTTTGGCGCCGCCGTCGGTGAGGGCGAGGAGCCGCGCGACCGTGCCGTCGACCGGCACGGCGATTTCGCCCCGGGGCACGCGCAGCACTTCGGCGCGGAGCAGGCGGCGCTTGCCGAGTTCGGCGGCCAGGCGGGCGTAGATCTCGGGAAGATCCTCGTCGCTGGGGGCGCGGAAATACATGCCGCCGGTGGCGTCGGCCATTTCCTTCAGGACTTCGTGATCGGCAAGCTCGGTCAGGCCGACGGTGAAAATGCGGATGCCGGCGTCGACGCATTGCAAATGGGTGTTTTTGTAATCCGATCCCTCGTTCCGGCCGTCCGTCAGCAGGATGATGACCGGCCGGGCGGAGCCGCCGCCGCTGGCCAGTTCGGCCATGCCCATTTCGAGCGGAGCGTCGAGGTTGGTCATGCCGTTGGCGCCGACCCGGTTGAGCGCCTGCAGGAGGCGCTCCCCTTGATCGAGGGGAAGGAGCGGCGTCACCAGCCTTGCCCGGGAGTTGAACGTCACCAGGCCGACGCGGCCGATGCCGCCGCCGGCGCGGGCCATTTCGATAAAGGCGCGGGCGGCGGTGACGCGCCGGCGCTTCGGATCGGTATAGTTCATGGACGAGCTGATATCGACCGCCAGCACGACGTCGACCGGGCGGGCGGCGTAGCGGGTGACGCCCTCGGCGACGCCCCATGCCCGGGCCGGGCCGTTGTCCGGGTGGTAGGCGATCAACACTTTCGCCTCGCCCTCGTTGTCCTGCAGCGGGACGCGCCTGACGTCGAGGAAAAACCTGTCGCCGCTCCGCCACAGGTACAGGCCGCCCGCCAGGTGGCGCGGATTGGCGATGTCCCGGTCCGGCGTTCCCACCGGATAAATGTACACGCTGAAATCGGACGCGCGCGCGGCGGCGGCGCGGGACGCGAACGCTTCCGGCAGGGTGAAGACGACTTTGACGTTCGCCGGAGCCCGCGGGTCGCCGAGATCGTGGGTGAGGAGGGCGGCGGACAGGCGCTCCGCCTCCGCCCCGGCGGCGCGGAGGGACAGGATCGGCGCCAGGAACAGCGCCGCCGTCAGGATGAGGGCGGAGCGGCGGATAATCATGGTGCTCCAGGCTCCAGCACCGGCAGGTCGACGTTCCTGACTCCGCCGGCGCGGCAGATGCCGAATATTTTCATGACCACGCTGTAGGCGACGCGGGCGTCGGCCCGGATGACGGCCGGGCGATCGGGGTGGACGGCGGCGAAGTCGCGGACCAGGACCCGGAGCGCGTCCTCGGTCATGACGCTGCCGTTGACGACCAGCGCGCCCTCCTGCCGGATATTGATGACCAGCCGGCTGGGGACCGATTCCGCCTTGACGCCGGCCTCGCTGTTCGGCAGGACGACGGCATGGTCCTTTTCCAGGCGGTTGAAATTGGTGGCGACCAGGAAAAATATCAGCAGCAGAAACACGACGTCGAGGAGCGACGTCAGGGGGATTTCATAATGTTCCTCGTCCCGCAAAGCCTTCATGGCGTCTCCTCAGGTGACACTGGTGTCGTCGGAAGCGGCGCGCGCTTCGCGGCGGCGCCGGGAGTCGGCCGTGTCGGCGTCGTCCTGCTCGGTTTCCGCCGGATTGGGGGCGCCCTTGTGGTTGACGGCGCGGTTCGAGGCGGCGGAGATGAACGCCAGCGCCCTTTCCTCCACTTCCCGCATGATGCCGTCGGCGTAGTTGCGGAGCATGTGGTAGATGATCTGGAGGGGAATCGCCACCACCAGGCCGAAGGCGGTGGTGTACAGGGCTTCGTAAATGCCGGCGGCGAAGCTGCTCGGATCGTCCATGCCGAGTTCGGCGGCGGTGCGGAAGGCGGCGATAAGGCCGAACACGGTTCCCAACAGGCCGAGGAGCGGGGCGATGGTGGCCATGATGCCGATGGGGCGCAGGTTGGCGCGGAGATCGTACAGGACCCGGGAGCCTTCGTCGTCCACCGTGTTTTCGAGCTCGCGGCGGGTGGCGCCGCTCCGGGAGAGGAGCGCGTACATGACCCTGCCCATGGCGGAGCGGTTGCCCTCCACCACCTTCAAACCGGCCGGGACGCCGCCGGACACCATGGCGTCGCGAAGCTCCTCCATCAGCCGTTTCGGGATCTGGACGCTCCGCCGGATGGCGATGAGGCGCTCGGCCACGAAGGCGCAGCCGATCAGGGACGCGGCGAGGATCGCCCACATCACCTTGCCGCCCTTCTCGAACGAGGTGTACACCGACTCGGGGGCGAGTTCGTCGGCCCGGCCGGTGGCGGCGATCAGCGCCAGCATGGCGATCATCAACAGGACACGGCTTTTCATCTACAGCTCCTCTTCAATGAACTTTCAAAGAAAATCAAACAAACCGCCGTTTGATTTTCTTTAAAGTTTTGAGTGTTCCTTTTTCGTACGGCATTCCTGCCAATTCGGGTAATCCTGCGATCCGACGAAAAACCACCCATTGATATCAAGGCACCGCACCTTGAAGGAAATCGAGCGGCGGTTGGCTCGATTTCCTTCAAAGTCACTATGTCATCCTTCCGCCGTAATCGACGCCTGCAGCTCCTTCGCCTCCTCGGCGGACGGCGTGTCGGGATAGCGGGCGAGGACGCGTTCGAGATCGCCCAGGGCCTTGTCCCGCATGTCGTCCTCGAGGGCGGTGCGGGCGGCGCGGACCAGGGCGGCGGCGGCCCATTCGGGATAGTGCGAATACAGGGAGTCCACCGCCAGGAACTCGAGCCTCGCCTTGGCGCGGTCGCCTGCCAGGGCGGCGGTCATGCCGAGCCCGTAACGGGATTTTGCCGCCGTCTCGGTCGTCTTGTCCTTGGCCAGCGCCTGCTCGAAAGCGGCGTCGGCGTCGGCGTAGGCGCCGAGGTTGAGGTTGGCCTGGCCGAGCCCCCAGTATGCGTCCTGCACGAACGGGCCGTCGGCGTTCAGCAGCAGGCGGCGGAACACTTCCCGCGCGTCGGCCGATTTGCCGTCCAGGAGCAGGCTCAAGCCTTCGCCGTACTCGGCGGCGCGGCGGTAGGGCGCGTCGGACGCCGATTTTTCCAGCGACTGCCGGTAGCGCTGAATCGCCGACTGGAACCAGGCGGTCCGCTTGGACGCGTCGGAAGAATCCTGCCCCGAGCGGCGCCGGAGTTCGGCGGCGCGGAAACAGGCGTCCCCGATCAAATCGCTTTTCGGATAGCGGCCGATGATGGATTCGAACATGTCGATGGCGGCGACCCGCTTGTCCCACATGTCCTTGCGGGCGGCCTCGCGGCGCTGGCGATCGGAATCGGTCAGCGACGTTTTTTCCGCCGCCTCGGCCAGGCGCTGGATGCTCCAGGCCGAACGGTAGCGGGCCTTGTCGCCGAGGTCGGAATTCTTCGCCTCGGACAGCGCCGCCGATTTCTGGTAGGCGGCCAGGGCCTGCTGGAATTCGCCCCGATCGTAGAGGATTTCGCCGATGCGGAGCCAGGCCGCGTCCACCACCGGGTAGTCGGGATAGCGTTCGGTGAGATCGCGGAGGGCGGAGAGGATCTGATCCTCCGCTTTCCGCACTTCGCCGCCGAGGCGCTTCATGTCGTCCTCGGCCCGCGCCGCGTCGGCGCGATCCGATTCGGGCAGTTCGGATACGTCGCGCCCGCCGGTGAGTTCCCGCCACTTGGCCTCGGCCTCCCGCGCTTCCTGGGCTTTCGGGCGGATCAGGTTCCACAGCGACCACGAACGCTGGTAGAGGGCCTGCGGCACGTCCGGATGATCGGGGTGACGGGCGAGGAATTTCCCGAACAGCGCGGCCGCTTCGGCGTGCTTGCCGGTTTCGTCGAGGGCGGAGGCGCGCTCGAGTTCGGCGCGGGCGGACAGCGCGTGGTTCGGGTATTCCGACAAGAGCTTGTCGAGATCGGCCAGGGCGCCGGCCGCGTCGCCTCCGGTCCGCTTGATGGAGGCGGTGAGGGCGTAGCAGTCGGGCCGCAACTGGCTGGCCGGGAATTCGTCCACCACCTTTTTCGCCGCCGCCATGGCGCCGGCGGTGTCGCCGAGATCGCGCTTGGCCCAGGCCAGGCCGAACCAGGCCGCGTCGGCCAGTTCGCCCTTCGCGTCGGCCTTGATGGAATTTTCGTAATCGGCCAGCGATTCCTTTTTCAGGCCGAGCGTATATTTCGCTTCGGCGAGATAGTAGTAGGGGCGGCCGAGATTGACGCCTTCCGGCGGATCGGCGATGACGGCCTGCAAATTGCGGAGCGCTTCCTGCAAGGCTTTGCGGCGGGCCGCCTCGTCCGTGTCTTTTTGCCCCTGCCGGAGAAGCAGGGTGCCGAGGCGCAATTGGGCGTAGCCGATGGTCGAACCGACCTTGGCCTTGCCGAACCGGTTGCCCGCCTGGAGCGCCTCCTCGTAGCGTTTCTGCGCGGCGGCGCTGTCGCGGCCGGCTTCGGCTATTTCGCCGAGGCGCAGGAGGGCCATGGCGTATTGGGGCGATTGTTGGTGCTTGCCGGTTATTTCCTGGTAGAAGCCGGCGGCGCGGGGATAGTCGGAGGCGAAGTAGTAGGATTCGCCGAGGCGGAACAGGCTGTCGGCCGCGTATTCCTGCGCGCGGTTTTCGAGCGAGGGATCGGGCCGGCCGGCGGGGCTGCGCCATTCCTTGGCCCAGGTCTGGCCGTCGTTGGCGAGCCAGCGGTAGTTTTCCCGCGCCTCCGAGGTGTCGCCGAGGGTCGACAAATAGTCGGCCAGCGCCCAGGCGGCCTGCAGCCGGGTCTTGGCCTTCGGGTATTCAAGCGATTTCCGCAGGGCGGCGGCGGCGTTCCGCAAATGGTCCTTTGCCTTCGCCTCGTCGGCGGCGGCGCGGGACAGGGCGCGTTCGGCCAATGCCTGGTGGTACAGCGCCCACGGCGCGCGATCGGAAGTGGGCCAGCGGCGTGCGGTTTCCTCGAATACGCGGGAGGCTTCGTCGTATTTTTCCGCGTCCAGCAGCACTTCGCCGAGGAGGGAGTTCGCCTCCATCTCCTCGTCCCCCAGTTTGCCGCTCGCCAGGGCGCGGCGGAAATACTGGATGGAGTCCTCGCCCATCTTTTTCTGCATTTCCCGGAACCGCTGCCGCTCGGCCGCGCTGCCGGAGGCTTCCGCGCGTTCGCGGGCGACGCGGGCCTGTTCCTGCCACAGCGTCCCCAGCCTGAACCAGGCCAGGCCGTTCAATTCGTGGTTGGTCGCCTTGGCGACTTCGAGGAACGGCTGGGCCGCCTTTTGCGAATCGCCCGCCTCGCGCCAGGCGCAGCCGGCGTCGTAGAGGAAGGAAATGGCCAAATCCTTGTCGTCCTTGGCGAGTTTCGCCGCCTCCTCGAATCCGGCCGCCGCCTCGCGGACCCGCCGCAGGCCGTAGTCCGACCACGCCATCCCCGCCCGGGCGTCGGCGGCGAACTGGCTTTCCGGGTTGGCGGCCAGCAATTGCTCGAACGCGACCTTGGCCTCGTCGTAGCGCTGCAGCCGGTACAGCGATTCGCCGGCGTAGTAGCGGCATTCCCCGGCGCGGCGATCGCCCGGGAATTCCCTGGCGAAGCGCTGGAAATAGCCGTGCGCGCGCTGGTAGTCGCCGGCGTCGAAACAGGCGAAAGCCGCCCCGGACACGGCGGACGGCAACAGTTTGGAATCGGGATAGCGTTCGATAAAGGAGATGAAATCGGCGGCCGAGGACTTGAGCAGATCGGTATCCGCCTTGCCCGAGTCCTGCGCCTCCGACGCCAGGCGGTAGCGCGCTTCGCCGCGCCAGAGCAGGGCGGCCTCGGCCTGTTCCGGCCTGCCGCCGAGTTCGAGCAACTGGCCGTAATATTTCGCCGCGTCCTGGTAGCGGCCCATCCTGAACCAGGCGTCGGCGGCGCCGAGGCTGGCGTCGGCCTTCAGCGCGGCCGGCGCGGCGGGGAAGTCGGACAGCACCCGGGAATAGGCGGTGGCCGCCTCGGAATTCTTTTTCTGCTTGTCGAGGCAGTAGCCGAGGAGGACGAGCGCCTCGGCCACGGCCGGCCGGGAACGGTACTCGTCGACGAAGGTCCGGAGTTGGCGCTCGGCCAGATCGTATTCGCCGCGCTCGCTGATGATGCGGCGGATGATGTCGAGCTTTTCGGTGGCGTCCTCGCCGGCCGGGGCAATGCCGGCCACCGCCAGGACAACCGCCACGGCCAGGGCGATCGCCCGCCCGGCCCTTCCGCGCCCAAGGCGAATTTCCATGTTCATGAGCATTATCGCGTCCCCAAAAGTTGAGCGCCCGGACGGTTGAAAAACCTTTCCTCCAGGCACAATACGGCTTCCCTTGTTCTATCGGCCGAATGCACCCCGCCCTTTACAAATTCGTTCGACCGAACAAACGGAAGGCGGCGGAGCATCCGGCTGAAGCCCGGCCTCTGGAATGTCGATATCCATTATATATAATTCAATTCCGTATGGACATCGAATTTGAGGACAAGCGAATGGAACTGACAGACGTCGAAACGGACGCCAACGCGCTCCGCCTCGCCATGGCGGAAGCAGAGCTGAAAGAGCTGCTGGCGGCCGAGACGAGACCGATCCGCTCGGTCGCGTGGGAAAACTATGTCCGCTGTTTTTTCCTGTTGGCGGTGGTGTCCATGGCCGGGTATCTCGCCTGGAAGCCGGGAATGCTCCGCTTTTCCATGATCATGACCTACGCCAACCCGTCGCGGGGCGAAAGCCTCGCCTGGCGGCCGGACGACATCCACCTGCCGCCCCCGCCGGAAATAAAGCGCCAGGCCCCGCCGGCCGAATGGCGCCTGGGGCGCAGCTATTCGGCAAAATGGAATTCGGCGCGCGCCGATTCGAAAATGATCGGGACGGGCGGCGGAAAACTGGTCTCGGACCAGTGGCCGCGCTTTTCCGCCAATCCGCGGAACTGGCGGAACGACGCGCCGCTCGAGCGCGAACGCCCCCGCTTCGACACGTCCATCCAGCCGCCGCAAAAGCCCGCCTCCTCCTTCCGGGTCGGCGATATCGCGGCCTGGCCCGATCCCGAGGCCCAGTCCGTTGCCGCATCGGCGGCACCGACACCCGCAATCGCGATGGCGGCCGCTCCCGCCGCTTCCGGCCTGCCTCTGCCGCCGCTGCCGCAGTTCGGCGGAATGGAAAACGGCGCCGCCGCCCCGCTGCCGCTTCTGCCACCGGCCGCCCCGGGCGCGTCCCAGGCTCCCGGCGCCGGTTTGACGCCCGGCTTCTTGCCGCCGCTCGGCGCTTTGGAAAAGAGCCCGGCCCCGGCCACCGTGCCGCTTCAGCCTCCGGCCGCGGCCATACCCGCCGATCCGGTCGTCGCCGTGCCGTCGCCGCCGGCGTTGCGCCAGCCCGAGGCGCCCGCTCCGGCGCCGGTCAAGGCCGAGCCCGTCGACTGGAAAAACCGCGAAATCACCGGCCCCATACCGGACGCGTACCTTACCGTATATCCAAAGCTCAAGTTCATCGGCTTGTGCGTGCCGGGGCAGGGGTATGTCCGCAAATACAACCAGGTCGCGGTGCCGCGCGATCTGACCGCCGCCAAATCGGCGGCCCAGGACGGCAAGACCCCGTACGGCCGCTACTATATTGCCGATCGCCGGCGCGATGCCGACGGCCCGCGCCTGTTCCTGAGCTGGCCGTCCCCCGAGGATGCCCAGCGCATCGGCCTCGATCCCGGCCGCATGTCCGAAGTGGTCAACGCCTGGCGCCGCCAGGAGTTGCCGCCCCAGAACACCTCCGCCGGCGGCGGCGTCGGTCTGAACGGCCTGCGGAACTGGGTCGAGACGACCGAAGGCGGTTTCTCGCTGGAAATGCCGGACATGGAAGAGATCTACACGGCGCTGCCTGACAAGGCGTGGGTTTTCATACAGCCGAATTAAGAATTGATAATTAAGAATGAATAATGAATGGGTTAATGAATCAATTGACAATTGTATTTGTTCCTCTACGCCGCGCGAAGAATAATTGTTAATTGATTCATTAACCCATTCATTATTCATTCTTAATTATCAATTCTTAATTTGTCCCACTTTTTTCACCGCTCCATCAATTTCCAACAGCACTTCCAACAACCCCTTCAACTCCTTGAGCGGAATCATGTTCGGCCCGTCGCAGAGCGCGGCGTCCGGGTTGTCGTGGACTTCGAGGAAAAGGCCGTCCACGCCGGCGGCAACCGCCGAACGGGCAAGCACTTGCGCCATTTCCCGATCGCCTCCGGAACGATCGCCCATGCCGCCGGGAAGCTGGACGCTATGGGTCGCGTCGAACACCACGGGATAGCCGGTGCGGCGCATGATCGGCAAGGCCCGCATGTCGGCGACCAGATTGTTGTAGCCGAATGACACGCCCCGCTCGGTCAGGATGATGTTCTGGTTGCCGGTCTGGGCGATTTTGGCTGCCGCGTTCGCCATGTCCCACGGCGCCATGAACTGGCCTTTTTTCAAATTCACCGGCTTACCGGCCGCGCCGGCGGCGGCGAGGAAATCGGTCTGCCGGCACAGAAACGCCGGAATCTGAATAACATCAAGCACTTCGGCGGCCGGAACGATCTGGCTGGCCTCATGGATGTCCGAGAGCACCGGCACCCCCAATTCCCGCCTGACCTTGGCGAGAATGGCCAGGCCCTTTTCGAGCCCCGGTCCACGGAACCCGTTGACACTCGAGCGGTTGGCTTTGTCGAAAGAACTTTTGAACACAAACGGAATCGACAGATCGGCCGCCAACCGGGCCAGGGCTTCCGCCATGCCGAGAACATGTTTTTCCGACTCGATGGCGCACGGTCCCGCAATCAACGCCAACGCTCCGCCACCGCCTATCGCCACTCCCCCCATATTCACCACCCGGGTAGGATTCGCCATGAAAATCTCCTAATGTATTACTTTTCAAGTAGTAACTACGGTTTTATTATATCCGGGCCGCTGAATTGCAAAAAAAATAATTCAGCGCCATGAAACATATGTCGGGTCGCCGACACAATCATAATGAGGAAGAAGCGCTAGCCAAGAGAAAATACCGCGACGCGGTGCACAGCGATTGCGGTTCCGGAAAAACGCTGCGCTTTTCGGACATAGAGACCTTTTACCCAAGACACAGGAGAACGCCATGAGAAGCAAACATTTCGCCGCACTGCTGGCCGCCATTCTTTTGACCGGAGCCGCCAACTTCGCCGTCGCCGCCGATGCGAATGCATCGGACGACCAAACCATGAACTGCCCCCGCATGGAACGCAAATGGCGCGATCGCGACAACGACGGCCCGCGCGGCCGCCACTGGCAAGGCGATCGCGACCGCCGCGACTGGCGGGACGACCGCGACGGCCGCGACGGTCGCGACGGCCCCCGCCACCGCGACGGCTGGCACGGCCGTGATTTCGACGGCGGGCGCTTCGAAGGCCGCCCCGGCCACCACATGGGCATGCGCCCCGGCATGGGTATGGGCATGGGAATGGGACCCGCCATGCGCCTCGGGTTGGGTGGCAGGGCGTGGGAACAGCTTGACCTGACCGATGCCCAGAAAAAACAGCTCGTCGATGTGCTGGTCGACAACTACCGCTCCTTCCTCGAAACCAGGCTGGAAGTGATGGGCGCGGCCGGCAAGGTGCGGGATTTGCGCGAGAACGACTCCGCCACGTCCGATGAAATAATCGCGGCCAACACCGCCCTCGGCGCCGCGCGCGGCAAAATGGAGGCGCTGGTCCAGGGGTTCAGGCAGAATGTCGAAAAACTGCTGACGCCCGAACAGCTCAAGAAACTGGAGGACATGCGGGACAACGCGCCCGCCGCCCCCTTCCGCCACCGGCGGTAATCCGGGAGATCGGCTTGCGCGACGATTGCGCCGGGTCTATAATGAAACGGAATGCCGGGGCGGTGGAAAGGCGATGCGCCGCTTCCACCGCCCCGGCGTCTCCGGCGGTCGGGGTTGCGGGCGGTTCCGCCGCCCGGCGGCGCCGGGGGGGAATCAGGGCGACCCGGGGACAACGGCAGCATGCAGGATTCGGACGCACAAGATCTGGCCGATGTCGAGGCGGTGCTGGAAGGCGACGGGGAGGCGTATGCCGCCCTGGTCGAACGGCACTCGCAGGCGGTCCAGAAACAGATGCGGAACTTCACCCGGGACGCGGGACAGGTCGAGGAACTGGCGCAGGACGTGTTTGTCGAAGCGTATCTCGGGCTGGCGAAATTCCGGGGCGACGCGCCGTTCCGCCACTGGCTGGCCCGCATCGCGACCCTGACCGGATACAAGTTCTGGAAAAAACGTGACAAGGACAAGAACAAGATAGCGCTCTCCGAAACCTACGAGCCGGCGGCCCCGCCCGGGCGGGAGTCGGGCGATCCGGAAGCGGCGGCGGCGTTGCTGTACGATTTGCTGGCGACGCTTTCGACCGAGGACCGGATGGCAATGACCCTGATGTACCTGGAGAAACTGGGGCAGGACGATATCGCCGAACGGATGGGATGGACCCGGGTGATGGTGGCGGTTCGCCTCTACCGGGCCAAACAGAAGCTGAAGAAGCTGGGTGAACAGGAACCGTGGAAAGGAAGGCTGGAATGGATGCTTTCATGAATAAGCTTGGGCGCCTCGCCGACCTGGCGTCGCGGCGGACCGAACCGGTTCCGCTGGACGCGCAGGGCGTGATGGCGCGCATTCGCGGCCTGGAAATGGACACCGAGGCGGAGATCATTCCGCTCCGCTTTCTCGCCGGCGGGACGGTGGCCGCCGCCGCCGCCGCCGCCTTCGCGCTCCTGGTGGGTGCGTCGGCGTGGCACGAGATTTTCAGTCCCGATCTCGTTCCCATCGATTCGCTGATTTCCCTCGGCGCCAACGCGGGGTTGTTCTCATGACTGCCGAAACCGATAACTGCGGCGATTCGTCCGCCCGCATGGCCGCCAAGTTCGAGGAGTACCAGCGCCAGGCCTGCCGCAAGAGCCGCAGCGCCTACGTGAAGGCGGCCGTTCTTCTCCTCCTGGCGCTGGCGGCCGGAGTGGTGATCGGAGCCGCCGGCGCGCTGTTTTTCGTCAAGAAACGCATGCCGCCGCCGCCGAAGGCGATGCAGATCGGGCGCTCCATCCTCGAGCGGATGGAGGAAACGGTGCAGTTGACCCCGGACGAGAAGAAGCGGCTGGAGGAAATTGTCGTGGCCCGCATGACGGCGGCGGACGCGGTGCGCCAGGAATCGCTGAAATCCATCCGCAGCGAATTCGACGACATGAACGATTCGATAGACGAGATTCTCGGCCCCGACCGTTCGGAAAAGTGGGAAGAGGCCAAAAAAAAACAGTACGGAAGATTCTACCGCCCAAAGCACGATCGCCACGGCAACCGCAGCCGCCGCGAGTTTGAGGGCGACGGCGACGGCCATGCCCCCGGCGCGGGCGGCGGTCCCGGCCCCGGCATGGGCGGCGGCCACCACAGCGGGGACGGCGGGAACCGGAATCGATAAAAGCTTGCCGAATCCAATGAACATCCCCGTTCTCCATTTAAGATTTAAGAATTAAGATTTTTCTTTGCCTATGTTTTCGCTTTCCAATAGAGATCCCCGTTCCTTTCCAAAGAAAAGGTCCGGAAGCCCCGGCGGATCCTGCCCGGGGCCCGAAGGGTCGGGTGGTGTCGGGGGACCGGGTCAGGGTATCCCCTCAGCGTGCCTTGGGAGGCCTTACCACCCGCCGTTCCCCGCGACCACGTCAAATCGCACGCGCACGCTCGTTTGGGGAATCCGGTCAAGATATCCCCGGGCGTGTCT
>JAVBRW010000297.1:0-2661 GCA_031547475.1 Planctomycetota bacterium | reverse complement strand
GGCCAGGGCGTCGCCGGCGGTGCCGATGATGGCGGACTGCGTCAGTCCGCCGGCCGCCACGCCGGCCGCCAGCCCCTTGTCCAGGCCGAACATGCGCGCCAGCACGACCACGGTCAGCAGGCCGGTGAAGGCCAGGCAGGCGGCGAGGACTATTTCGCGGATGGATTTTCGGTTGAGGGAGCGGAAGAATTGCGGGCCGCTTTCGTAGCCGACCGCGTAGATGAACAGCGCGAACAAGACATTTTTCAAACCCGCGTCTATCGTCACCCCTAACTGGCTAACCAACACCGCGACCAGAAGGGAGCCGGCGACGCCGCCGAGCTGGAACCTGCCGAACGAGACTTTTCCCAGCCTGTAACCGAGCGCCAGGCAGAGGAATAGCGCTATCTCCGGCGTTGACTTGAACAGCGCATGCAGATGGTTGATGATCGTTTCCATGCCTGCACTCCTTTTTTGAAGGTGGAAATGAAAAGATGCATGTAAGAATCCCCTTATGGCTTTGTGTTCCGTCTCCGAACCCCGTCCGTCCCGCGCGGCGCTGCCGCATTGTTTCACCCTGTCGCGCACAGTCCGACGATGATTGGGCCGAGAAGCGGAAGGAGCACGTTGGAAATGGCGTAGCTTATGGTATAGCCCAAAAGCGGCGTGGTGTTGCCGGCCGCCGACTGCACCGCGCTCAGGGCGGGCGTGCTGCACTGTTGGCCGGCGATGCCGCCGAGCAGGACCGGCGCTTCCAGCCGCAGGAAGAAGCGGCCGATCAGGAGCGACGCCATGGCGGGGATCGCCGCCATGCATATCCCGACCAGGGGAAGAATAATCCCGTATTTCTTGACAAGCTGCAGCGCCTGCGGCCCGGCCGACAGCCCGACGCAGGCGATGAAGGTCGCGAGGCCGAGATCCTTCATCATCTCCACTCCTGACGGCGGAATGCCCGGGAGCGACGGGTGCCGCGACTGGAACCAGCCGAACACCAGCCCGGTCAGGAGCGCGCCGCCGCCGGTTCCGAGCGAGAAATAGACTCCGCCCGCCTTGAACCCGAGGGAGCCGATGACGATGCCGAGGATGATGCCGATTCCGGCGTAGAGCAGGTTGGTGTGATCGAGCGCCGTCACCTTGCGGCCGATGCGGGCGCCCATTTTGGCGATGCCGTGGGCGTCGCCGGACAGGCGGATGACGTCGCCGGCCGCGAGGGCGAGCCCTGGAACGATGGGCATGGGATGCCCGCCCCGCACGATTCCCGCCAGGTAGGCGTGGTTTTGGGCCGCCAGGTCGGCCGCGGCCATCTGGATCAACGACAAGTTTTTGCCGATGAGCTCCCGGTTCGAAAGGACGAAATCCTCGGTGGCGATGGCCATGTTCAGATCGCCGCCGTAGGCGGTTTCCCGGCCGACAATGTCGGCGGCCATGACCAGATGCTTGTTCGGTCCCATCATGAGCACGACATCGCCGGCGGCGAGCCGCAGTTCCGGCCGGATGTCGACGGTGTGGCCGCGGTGCTGCACCCGCTCGATGCGGGTGGAGCCGCCGAACACCCCGTTTATCTCCCCGACCGTCTTGCCGGCGCCGAGGGAGACGCGGAAATAGCGGCCCATGACTTCTTCGCTCGGGTTGGATTCGTTGCCGCCGGCCATGCTTTTCCACAATTTTTCCGCTTCCTTCCGGAGATCCACCCGGAGGAGGAGCGGAGCGATCTGGCTGGTGAAGACGACGATGGTGATGAGGCCGAATACATACGTAATGGAATAGGCGGTCACCACGTTCGCCTGCATTTCGGCGATTTTGGCCTTGTCGATGGGCAGCCGCCCGATCGCCTCGGTGGCGGTGCCGATGACGGCCGATTCGGTCGCCGCTCCCGCCACCAGGCCGGACGCGGTGCCGGCGTCGAAGGAGAAGATTCTGACGGCGGCAAGGGTGAGGCCGAGGACGAGCGCCACTTCGATGAGGGAAAAGACGCCGAGACGCAGTCCTTTGGCATTGAGGTTGGCGAAGAATTGCGGCCCGCCCGAATAGCCGAGGGCGAAAATGAAGATGACGAAAAAGAAGTTTTTGACGATGGGCGAAATCTGCACGCCCAGCTGTCCAATGAAGAGGGCAGCGATCAGCGTTCCGCACACGCCGCCGAGTTGCACCGCGCCGAAGCGTATCTTGCCCGCGAGGTACCCGAGCGCCATGGCGAGGAACAGCGCCGCCTCGGGCACATAATCCCTGAAAATAGCTATAGCGTCGTTGGTCATGGCTATCCCGTTTCGTTCAATTTCGATGCGGATGTGACACACTTAATCAATCCGTAATCAATGACATTGATTAGCTGTATCAAGCCGCAAAACGCATCGATTACTACATTATGTCAGTATTACGTGCGCATCCTTTAGCCGTGCGACATTGCGACGCGGATAAAAAGAGAAAGCGCCGGTCCTATGCGACCGGCGCTTTCCCATGTACGCCGGGCACGGCGTACGTCTAATGAGGTTAAAGTCCTCTGCGAGCCGTGGTGAATCGGAATCGCTAGCCCCAGGCAACTGCGTCGCGGTAACGCGGTGTGTGAAGGAAGCCGGCGGCAAAACTCGGACGGGACGAACAGGAATCGGATACTAAGGCCGGACGGTCGGGTAAGGCGGCATTGGACGCTTACGCCCGGTATTTCACTGGAGGCCGTCAGGG
>JAVBRW010000471.1:0-3594 GCA_031547475.1 Planctomycetota bacterium | reverse complement strand
CTCATCGCCTTTGTCGACCGCAACCTCAACCAGATCGACGGCACTACGGAAGAGGTCATGACTCTCGAGCCGCTGGCCGACAAATGGGCCGCCTTCGGCTGGCATGTACAGACGGTCGATGGACACGATACAGATGATGTCACTTCGGCAATTGACGCGGCCAAGGCCGTTGCAAACAAACCGAGTGTCATCATCGCCAACACAGTCAAAGGCAAGGGTGTTTCCTTTATGGAAAATCAATATCAGTGGCACAGCGGACAAATAACTCCCGAGCAATACGAACAGGGGTTGAAAGACTTGGAAAGGTGGAGCAAGTCATGATTGCAATCAAGGAAGCGCGGGACATGAATGCCACCTACGGTGCCACTCTGGTTGAACTGGGCGCGGTTCACAAGGATCTGGTCGTTGTCGAGGCCGATCTGATGAAAGCTTCCGGCAGCGCCCCTTTCAAGGCCGCCTATCCGGAAAGAATGTTCAATGTCGGCATCGCCGAACAGGATGCGTTGAGTTTCTCCGCCGGACTCGCCTCGATGGGCAAAAAACCGTTTGTTTCCGGCTTCGCCTGTTTCGTCTCGCAACGGGCTTGCGACCAGGCGGTCAATTCCATCGCCTACAACGACTATGACGTCAAGGTGGTCGGCACCTACGCCGGGCTTACCAGCGAAAAGAACGGCGGAACGCATATTTCCGTTTGCGACGTTTCCATTTATCGCGCGATTCCGCGTTTCACCGTCATCGATCCAGGCGATCCTGTCGAATACGCGGCCGTACTGCGCTATGCGGCCTCCCACTCGGGCCCGATGTACATCAGGGCCAACAAGGGGAAGTTTCCCGTGTTCCTTCCGGACGATTATGTTTTTTCGCCCGAGAAATCGCTCATTCTGAACGAGGGCAACGACGTCGGCCTCATCACCAGCGGGATTACCACGGCCGAGGGAATCAAGGCTGCCGCCGTTCTCGGGAAAAAAGGCATTGGTGTCCGGCATGTCCATATGCCGTGCATCAAGCCCATAGACGCGCAGGCGATTGTTGAAACGGCGAAACGCGTCAAATTCCTCGTTACAGTGGAAAATCATACCGTCATCGGCGGTCTCGGAAGCGCGGTCGCAGAGGTGCTGACCGAACAATACCCGGCGCGGCTGGTGCGCCTTGGTCTGCAGGACCACTTCGGCGAGACGGCCAAGCTGACCTATATGATGCAACAATACGGCATCGACGCGGACGCGATTGTGAAGGCTGTCGAAAAAAACAAGTGAAAGCGAAAGGTCGGCAATTATGGGCAAGCGCTGGTTGCGGCGTTCTCTTCTCTATATTCCCGGCAGTTCCCCGAAGATGCTCGGCAAGGCGGCGGGAATCGAGTGCGACGCGGTCATCCTCGATCTGGAGGACTCAGTCGGCATCGCAGAAAAGGACGCGGCCAGGGAGGCGGTGCGGGAATTGCTTCCCGCGTTGACGGCGCAGCCGAAGGAAGCTATTGTTCGTGTCAATGCGATGGATACGGTTTGGGGGGTGAAGGATCTTTTCGCCGTCGTCCCCGAGAGACCCAGCGCCGTCATCCTTCCGAAAGCGGACGAGAAGTCGCTTGTTACCGCGGACATGCTATTGTCTTCGCTGGAGCGGGAGCATGGCGTCGCCGCCGGTTCGATCGGGATAATTCCCCTGCTCGAAACGACCTATGCCATTGCGAACGCCTATCAGGTGTTGGGCGCGTGCGGAAGGATTGTCGGTGCGCAGTTGGGCGCGGAGGATCTTACCAAGGAACAGGAGATTTCCAGAACGCCCGAAGGCAGGGAAATCGAGTACGCCAGGCAGCATCTGGCCATGGCGGCCCGGGCGCGCGGCTTGGATATACTCGACACGCCCTATACCGTCATAAAGGATTTGGAAGGCCTGCGCCGCGATGCGCTGGTTGCCAAATCCTTCGGTTTCACGGGCAAGACCTGCATCCACCCAAGCCATGTTCGTATCGTCGATGAGGTGTTTTCGCCGACGCGGGAAGAGGTGGCTTTCGCGCAGGGTCTGCTGGAGGTCTATACCAGGGCGCTGGAGGACGGTAGGGGCGCCTGCATGTACGAGGGTAAAATGATTGACGCGCCGGTGGCGCAACGTGCGGAAAGGATTGTTGAGAAAGCTGCGTGCATAGGCAGCTATACCCAAAGCGAATTGGTTTCAGTCTCAATCAAGGCATAACCTCTGCATTCGCTTTGGGAGACCAACCACAAACCATTTCGGAATGAGCATACAATTAGGAAAAGGCGGGAATCATGGACAACTCTACTGAGACGAAAGAATATATAGCCGGTTTGGTCAAGCGGGCGCGCAAGGCAATGGAGCAAATCAAGGATTTGACCCAGGAGGATGTATTGCGCATTGCCCGGGCCATCGGCTGGATGGCGATAAACAAGGCCGAGGACTGGGCCGAATACCACTACAATGAAACCCATATGGGCCGCATCGAAAGCAAGGTCGCCCGGACCAAGGCCCGCGCGCGCGGCCTGGCCCGCGACCTGTCGCAGGCGAAGACGGTCGGCGTCATCGAGGTCGATGAAAAAAAGCAATTGGTGAAAATAGCCAAACCTGTCGGTGTCGTCGCGTCCCTGGTGCCGACCACCGTTCCCATGGGCGTGACGTTCATTGGCGCGATGAACGCCATCATGGGTCGCAACGCGACCATATTCTCTCCCCATCCCAGGGCGAAAAAATCCACCCTGCGCGCGGCGGACGAAATCCGCGCCTTACTGAAAAACCTGGGTTATCCGGAAGACTTGTGCATCTGCATCGCCGAACCGAAAATCGACAAGACCAACGAATTGATGAAACAGGCCGACCTGATCGTCGCCACCGGCGGCGCTCCCATGGTGAAGGCCGCCTATTCCTCCGGCACTCCCGCCTTTGGCGTCGGCGCCGGCAATGTGGTCGTAGTGATCGATGAAACCGCCGACCTGAAGGACGCGGCGGAAAAAATCAAGGCCGCCCAGCTCAACGACTATGCCATTGGCTGTTCCACGGAAAATGCCATGGTTATCCAGAAGGGCGTATACGACGAGGCGCTGATGCAAATGAAAATGACCGGAGCGCATATCTGCAACGCCGAGGAAAAAGGCAAGATGCAGAACTTCCTCTGGAAAGACGGTCACCTGAACCCGGATGCCATTTGCCTTCCCGCCCCCCTCATGGCGGAAAGGGCGGGCTTCAAAATTGCGGACGACAGAAGCTGGATCATTGTCGAAGAAACGGGCTTTGGGCCGGACTTTCCCTTCTCGGGGGAGAAATTGTCGGTGGTTGTCACCGCCTACAAGTACGACACTTTCGACGACGCCATCGCGCTCGTGAACAATATCCAGACATACAGCGGAGCGGGGCATTCCTGCGGCATCCACAGTTTCGACGACGAGCGCATTCTGAAGTACGCCCTCGCCACCCACACCAGCCGCGTGGCCGTCCGCATGACGGTCGGTCTTTCCAATGCGGGCAATTGGAATAACGGCATGCCCTTCACCATCAATCTCGGCTGCGGCACCTGGGGCGGCAACATCACGTCGGAAAACATTACCAACAAGAATTACATCAACACCACCTGGGTCGCCCGGGACA
>JAVBRW010000045.1:0-8750 GCA_031547475.1 Planctomycetota bacterium | reverse complement strand
TGTGCCGGGATAATTCGGCGTAGACAATCGCTACACCCGAAACCGGCAGTAACATTTAGGAATGCGGGGACACGTAACGCAATTGAACCGCCAATTGCGCAACATGTCCCCGCATTCCTGCCGACAGTTTTTACCAAAATCCACTTTTACTCTTGCAATATAGACGCTTTTTCCCTATTTTAGACCCCGGCGATTTTGGTGCGGCAGCGATATCGCGCAGTCCCCTGGCGGAGAGCCCGGGGATCTGTTTATTAATGACGCACCGTTTACTTTGACAACAGGAGAGTTGCGTGGATCTGTCATTTCTCGACACGCTGAAATTCGACCAGAACGGCCTTATCCCCTGCGTCGCGCAGGATGCCGAAACCGGCGAAGTCCTCATGGTCGCCTACATGAACAGGGATAGCCTCAAGGAAACGGCCGAAAAGAAACTCGCATCCTACTGGAGCCGAAGCCGCCAGAAATTCTGGGTCAAGGGCGAATCGAGCGGAAACACCCAGGAAGTGCGGGAAATACGCTTCGATTGCGACAAAGATTGTGTGCTGATCAAGATCAAACAGAACGGCGATGCCGCCTGCCACACAGGGATGCGGTCATGTTTTTATTTCAAGCTCACCGACGCCGGACTTGTCGAGGACGGGGTCAAGGTGTTTGATCCGGAAAAGGTTTACGGCAAGAAGTAAATCCTCTACATTATAGCCAAAGCGAATTGGTGTTGGACAAGCGTAAATCCCAGACCCAAAGCGCATGCGAAGGTTATGGGGTTAAAAACCGAAAACCAGATGCGCTTTGGTATAAGGCGACGGAAGATGGAATATTTTTCATACCAATCGGGTAAGTTGTTTTGCGAAGGGGTGGCCGCCGACGATTTGGCCGAGCGGTTCGGAACCCCCTTGTACGTGTATTCGAAGGCGGAGCTGATCGAACGCTTTACCCGCGTCAAGAAAGCCTTTTCCGCCGTTCCGACCACCATCGCCTTTTCCGTCAAATCCTGTTCGTCGCTGGGTGTGCTCAAAGTGCTGCACGACCAGGGCGCCGGCTTCGACATCGTCTCGGGCGGCGAACTGTTCCGCGCCCTCAAAATCGGCGCCGATCCCCGCAAAATCGTCTTCGCCGGCGTCGGCAAAACGGACGATGAAATCCGCCAGGCGCTCGAGGAAGACATCCTCATGTTCAACGTCGAGTCGGAAGCCGAGCTCGACAATATCCAGAACATCGCCGCCAACCTCGGCATGGTCGCCCCGGTCGCCCTCCGCCTCAACCCGGACGTCGACGCCAAGGCGCACGCCAAAACCACCACCGGCAAAAAGGAAAACAAGTTCGGCATCGATTTCGCCACCGCTTCCCGCATTGTCCGGAACATAGCGGTGCAACCGAACATCCGCCTCATCGGGCTCGATCTGCACCTCGGATCGCCCATCTATTCCACCGAGCCGTATTGCGAAGCGTTGGCCAAGGTCGCCGACTTCATCCGCGATCACCGGTCGCCCCGCGCGCAGCTCGAATCGCTGAACGTCGGCGGCGGCTACGGCCTCTTGTACCGCGAGCAGACGGTGCCGACCTTCCAGGAATACGCCGACGCCATCGTCCCGTGGGTCAAAAAGACCGGCTGCCGGCTGATTGTCGAGCCCGGGCGCTCCATCGTCGGCAACAGCGCCGTGATGCTGGCGCGCGTCCTCTACGTCAAGGACAACGGGACCAGGCACTTCACCATCGTCGACGCCGGCATGAACGATCTCATCCGGCCCGCCATGTACGACGCCTACCATTTCTGCTGGCCGACCCGCAGCGACAAGAATCCGCCGGCGCATTTGTTCAACTCGCCGGAAGCGTCCGAATATTTCGGCCGCGAAAGCTCGGAAACGGAATCGGACTCGGCCAGAATCAACCGGGACGTCCGCTCCGACGGCCTGCTGATGACCGACGTGGTCGGGCCGATCTGTGAATCGTCGGACTGTTTCGCCAAAGGCAGGCGTTTGCCGCCCATGATGCGGGGGCAGGTGCTGGCGATGTTTTCAGCCGGCGCCTACGGGTTCAGCATGTCGTCCAACTACAATTCGCGGCCGAGAGGGGCGGAAGTCATGGTCGACGGCGACAGGGCGACGGTTATTCGCGAGCGCGAAACGTACGACAGCCTGATTGCGGGGGAGAGCTTCTCCGGATGAAGGATTTTCCGTAATTTATGCTGGACTCCGCGTAGTAAATATGCATTATTAACCAACATACGGCGCATATCAAGGGAGAACGGCATGAATGTACTCGTTGCTGGCGGCGCTGGTTATATCGGTTCCCATACGGTTGTCGCGCTTATCGAGGCGGGCCATACTCCGATCGTCCTCGACTCGCTGGAGAACGGCCACGCCGAAGCGGTCTCGAACGCCGAATTGATCTGCGGCAATGTTCTCGACCACGAGCTGGTGTCCCGGGTGTGCCAGCAGTTCGATATCGAGGCGGTCATGAACTTCGCCGCCTATATCGAAGTGGGCGAAAGCATGAACGAGCCCATGAAGTACTACGCCAACAACACCATGTCCGTCCTGTCGCTCCTGAAAACGATCAGCGAGAACGACATACAGTATTTCATCTTCAGCTCCACCGCCGCCGTTTACGGCCAGCCCGAAATTGTCCCGATTCCGGAAAACGCGCCGACCCGGCCGGTCAATGTTTACGGGCATTCCAAGCTGCTGGTGGAGGAAACGCTGTCCTGGCTTTCGAAACTCGACAAGATGCGCTATGCCGCGCTCCGCTATTTCAACGCCTGCGGCGCCCTTGCCGCCGGCGGCATCGGCGAGGATCACCGGCCGGAAAGCCACCTGATCCCGCTTATACTCAAAGTCGCGTTGGGGCAGAGCGATCATATCAAGATCTTCGGCAATGACTACAACACTCCGGACGGCACCTGCATCAGGGATTATGTCCACGTTTCGGACATCGCCCGGGCGCATGTCAAAGCGCTCGATCATCTCGCGGCCGGCGGCGATTCCGGATCGTTCAATCTCGGTACGGGAAAAGGCTTTTCGGTGAGGGAGGTGGTGGAAGCGGCGAGGCGGGTGACGGGCCATCCCATTCCCGAAAGCGTGATTCCGCGACGCGCGGGCGATCCCGCCATGCTGGTGGCGGATCCGGGGCGGTCCAACCAGACGCTGGGCTGGCAGGCGACGGAATCCTCTCTTGACCATATCCTGGCTACCGCCTGGACATGGCATTCCAACCATCCGAATGGCTACTAAGGGTTTTGGGATATATATAGCTGGAATGTGGACTTTTGGAGAAAATCGGGCCAACCGCCGCCCGATTTCCTCCAATGTTATTACTGCTTGTGGCACAAGGGGTTGATTTTTCGTCAGGTCAGGCGATAGCGCCGACTTCACAATAATTCCCGACGCAAAATGGAGCCCAAGAAACTTTGGAGAGAAGCAAACGGCAGTTTGTTTGCTTTTCTCCAAAAGTCCACTGGAATGTAAAGTATATATATCCGATTGACTCTTGATGTGCGGCCGACGGGTACTCCATGGCGAAGAAAAAAATATTATTGGATAACGCGAAATCGAAATCAGTAACCCGGCCCATCTCCGATGCTTGCGATCGCTTGTCGCAAGAGGTGCGAACACCGATCAAGTTTTATAGTTCCGATGAATTGCGCGCCATGACACCCGCGGAGGTGGTATCCCACGCCATTTATCTGCAGGATTTATATAGACAGGCGGAATCCGACAATACATTCCTTACCTGGGAGTTTCAGGAAGCCCGGGAAAACTATACGTATTTTTCCCGCGTCGCCAAGCTTGCGCACAAATTGAACGCTTCCAATATCGACGCCATCGCCGACCTGGCGGTGAACGAGATTCCATCGTATTTCAACTGCCGCTTCGCCGCCCTGTTTTTCTATGACGCGGAGGCCATGAACCTGCAGTTGTACCGCGCCACCCGTCCGGCGCCGTCCACCGGGCCGCTCCATCTGGAAGGCGATAATTCGCATTTTCTGGTAAAGCTTTTCTTCGGCCAGTCCGCGCCGTTCATTGTCGAATACGGCGATTCGGACACGGTCATCGTTTCCGACACGGCGGAGAAGATTGTCGCGGCGATTCCGCCCGGATGGCACGAGCTTCTCGGGCAGAAGGCGATCATTTTCCCGCTTCGGGGGCAGGACCCGGATACGCGCGAGCCGCTGATTCTGGGCGGGCTGATTGCCGGCGATTCCAGCAGCGGGCTCGAGTCCAGGGACGCCGAAGTCGCCGCCGTTTTCGCCGACCTGCTGTCGTCCAGCCTGTTCAACGCGAGGCTGCTGAAACGGCTGAACGAGCTGACCATCGTCGATCCCCTGACCAACACCTACAACCGGCGCCATCTCATCAACCAGTTGGGCGCCGCCATGATTCAGGCGCGCCGCCACGGCCACGATCTGTCCATCGGCATGCTGGACATCGATCATTTCAAGCGCATCAACGACACCTACGGGCACATGGTGGGGGACAAGGTGCTGCGGGAGCTCGCGTACCTGCTCCGCACCTCGATACGTTCCGAGGTGGATGTCCTGGCCCGTTTCGGCGGCGAGGAATTCGTCATCATCATGCCGTTCGTCAATGTCGAGCATGCAGCGCAGGCGGCCGAGCGGCTGCGCCAGATCATCAGGCAGCACGCGTTCAACCTGGACGGCCTGCTGCTGGACGTCACCTGTTCCCTCGGCGTCGCCAGCTACGAAGTGGGAGAAAGCCTCGAACGCTTCATCGATCGCGCCGACATGGCGATGTACAAGGCGAAACAGGCCGGGCGGGATCGGGTCGCGGCGGCGACGGAGGGAGGCGCGGGAAGCGGCGGGGAGGAGGAGAGGTAGGAATCAGACTGTCATTTCTTCCCGATTACGCCGTCTATCAACACAAGCAATTCCGGCAGGGCCGATTGCACTGTATCCCACACTATGTTGAAGTTGATTTCAAAATAGCCATGGGCGATTCGATTGCGCATGCCCCGCATATTCCGCCACGGAATTTCGGAATGCGCATCAGCAAAATCCGGAAACATGGTTACAATTCTGGTCGCCGCTTCGCCGATGATAATCAGGTTCATGACGACCGCCTGCTGTGTTCGCCTGTCTGTGAGAAAATCCACTTTGTCCAGTCCTTCGACAAAGCCGCACGCATCGCTTGCCGCTTGCCGGATATGCGAAAGATAGTCGGGTACGCGCATCTCATTCATACCGGCAGCGCCTCTTTCAATACTTTTTCGCGGAATTTTTCGGGGAGATCCTCAGGCGTCAATACTTCCACCTGGACACCCAGCAATTCCTCCAGTTCGATTTGCAGACCGCCGAGATCGAAAAGCGTGGCGCCCGGAAGCGTATCCACCAGCAGATCGAGATCGCTGTTTTCCGTATCGGCGCCATGGAGGACGGAGCCGAACACGCGCGGATTGGCCGCGCGGAAACGTCCCGCCGCATCCCGGATTGCCTGCCTTTTCAGATTAAGGGCTGTCGAAGGTTTCATAGCGCGCTTTCTTTCCGTTACTTTATACTGTCAGTCCGGTTCATGCTCCCCATCCGGTATCCGCCCATATCCAGCGTGGCATAGGCGAAGCCGAGCCGCTTGAGTTCGGTGTTGGCGTTATCGAGCACATCGTTGTCGAAAAACAGCTTTCTGTCCGCCGGATCGACTTCTATTCGCGCCAAATCGCCATGGCTGCGGACCCGGATGTTCTTGAACCCGAGGCCGAGGAAATAGAGTTCCGCCCGCTCCACCCGCGCCATTTTTTCGGCGGTTATCGGCTCGCCCTGCGGGAAGCGCGAGGCGAGGCAAGCGAACGACGGCTTATCCCAGAACTCCAGCCCCATTTCCCTGCCGAGACGGCGGATCTCCCCCTTGCCCATGCCGGCCAGCAGGAGCGGGCTGGCGATGCCGAGTTCGCGGATCGCCTTGAGCCCCGGGCGGTAGTCGGACATGTCGTCCGTGTTGGTGCCGTCGGCGACCACGGCGAAACCTTCCCGCTTCGCCTCTTCCACCAGCTTGGCGAACAAGGCCCGTTTGCAATGGGAGCAGCGCTCCGGCTCGTTGGCGGCGAAGTCGCGGACCGACAGCGGATCGAACGGGATGTCCAGGCGGCGGCAGCCAAGCTCGCGGGCCAGCGCGTTCGCCTCGTCCGCCTCCCAGGCGGGAAAATTGTCCGCCTGCGCGGTCGCGGCCAGGACATTGTCCTTGCCCAGCGTGTCCACCGCCACCCGGAGGAGGAACGAACTGTCCAACCCTCCCGAAAAAGCGACGGCCAATTTGCCGTATTGGCGCAGGATGGATTACAACTGTTCGAGCTTTGCCTGATCGTCGGCGTTGGCCATGGAGTTATCCTTTTCCACTTCTATGCATTGCGCCCGCAGGCGGGGCATTCGGGATCGCGGCGGACGGCGATTTCGCGGAAACGCATCGCCAGCCCGTCCAGCAGCAGAAGGCGGCCGGACAGGGGCGCGCCCAAGCCCAGCAGCAACTTGATCGCCTCGTTCGCCTGAATGCAGCCTATTATGCCGGGCATTGTCCCCAACACCGCCTGTTCCTCCGGCGAAGGGAAATAATCGTCCGGCGGCGGATCGCGGAAAAAGCACTGGTAGCACGGCCCGCCCGGCAGGCAGAACACGCTGGCCTGGCCTTCGAAGCGGGCGGCGGAGCCGAACACGTTCGGTTTCCCGAGCGCGAGGCAGGCGCGGTTCAGCAGGTAGCGGGCGGCGAAATTGTCGACGCAGCCCAGCGCCGCGTCGTATTTCCCGATTATGGCTTCGGCGTTCGCCCGGTCAAGCCCGGCGGGGAAAACCTCGACTTCGACGTGGGGGTTGAGGCTGGAGATGGTTTCGCGGGCGGACGCGGTTTTTTCGATGCCGATGGCGGCGGTGCGGTGGAGTATCTGCCGCTGCAGATTGCTCGCCTCCACCACGTCCCGGTCGACAATGCCCAATCGGCCTACGCCGGCGGCGGCGAGGTAAAGGGCGGCGGGCGATCCGAGGCCGCCGGCGCCGACCACCAGAACGCCGCTTTGTTTCAATTTCGCCTGGCCTTCCTCGCCGATTCGGGGCAGGAGGATTTGCCGGTGGTAGCGGCGCAGTTCGTCGGCGGCAAGCTGTGATGATGCTGGCGTCATGGTGCTCCTTGTTGCGGGCAATCCGTTTATTGTTTATAGTATCGGCAAAAACCGTGTCCCCATCAAGGAGATGCTATGCAACGACTCTGGGCGCCCTGGCGCATGACGTATATCGGCGAGGTGGACAAGGAGAAAAAGGAAGGCTGCTTTTTCTGCAACGCCTGGAACGACGTTGGCAACGAGGTAGAGCACTTGGTGCTTGCCCGGGGCCGGGACTGTTTCGTCATGTTCAACCGCTATCCCTATTCGAACGGCCACCTGATGATCGCGCCGGCGCGGCATGTCGGACTGATGGAGGAGGTGACGGACGCGGAGGGCGCGGAGCTGTGGCGCTTGACCACCGTGGCGAAAAAGGCGCTCAAGAAGGCGTTTTCGCCCGACGGGTTCAATATTGGCATCAACCAGGGCAGGGTGGCGGGGGCGGGGATTGTCGATCATCTGCACGTGCACATCGTTCCCCGGTGGAGCGGCGACGTCAATTTCATGCCCGTGTTCGCCGATGTCCGGGTCGTACCGCAGGCGCTCGAGGAGACGCATGCGAAGCTGAAGCCGTATTTCGACGAGCTGCTGTGAGCGGGTGATTTTTTGTCGGAGCGTTGCCAGGAACCGCCGCAGAGCAGGGATGGCTTATGACCAATGTCTCTCGGTCTATGTTGGATACGAACATTTGCATCTATAGAACGTATCTCGCAATTAAGGGTGGAAAATCGGATCTGACGGCAACGATTCGGCGAATGTCCCCAATCATCACATTCGAGTCGTACTGGAACTGGAAACTCTGAACCGGGGAACATGCGATGATCGATTTGGTTTGGCTGGTTTGCGCTTTTGAATTTCTGAGTTACATTATCCCGGTCTTGATGTGGCTGTTTACCGCAAAATCGGGCAATGCGAAAGTGGATAAGGCCTGGTTGACCCGCAACGGCCGTTTTGTAAGAAACGCCACCGCCGCCGAAATAAAGGGCATCGAAAACAACCTCAACACGAGGCCAACCTATACGGGCACACATCCCATCGTCGATTTTTATGGCGAAGGGGCGTTTATCACCGGCATTTTCGTCGTCATCCTCTATTTTGTCTTTTTCTGGGGGGCGGAATATCCGTTGCCGATCCCCGGGTTGCTTCTCGTCGCCGCCTTTCTCGTCGTCCACTGCATTATTCACATGCGGGTGGCCAAAGCCTATTCGCAAACCGCCAGCAATGCGCTGAAACGGTTCGCCATCGCAATTTTTGTCTATAAGTTTCTGGTTGCGTCGGGTGCGGTACTCGGCGGCTTTTCCAACGATATCGGGACACAGTATCAGTATACCGACAGCAAATACGAGGATTTGTACCAGTCGTACATGCTCTTTGTGCTGGCTTCATGGCCTATCGCATACGGGATTTTCTGCCTGTGGTACGCCCGGGTCCGTAAAGCCACCAATGATTTCAGGCGCCCCGGAAAGGCTTGATGGAGGGAAATATTCGCTATCGTCCCGCAATCCGGTTGCCGAGTATCAAACGGAAATCAAAAAATTATCTTTCAGGATCGATAAAAATAAAAAAGATTAAGAGCTGTCATGATTCCGTTGCCATGCACCTCCCATTCGGCGAGTGTTTCCGGCCATAGCGAAAAAACGCCCCGGACGCGTAGC
>JAVBRW010000347.1:0-7283 GCA_031547475.1 Planctomycetota bacterium | reverse complement strand
GTTGGGGTGAGGGGGCGGCTCGCGGGCTGTCACACACGTGCATTTCAAGCGACGGGGATAATGGTTCATTCTCTTATCGGCCCGTCATTGTTATTGTTGTTTGTTCATTGATAATTGTCAACTCACCCTTCCACTTTTCCCCGCCCCGAATAATTTCCACATTCCCTTCAGCCGCCCCCGCCGTTGAGTCGATAAACAACTTGTTCGACCACGGGGTAATTCTTCACGGCGCATTGCGGCCGCAGTAATCAAGGAGAAGGGTGTGCGCAAGTTTGTCATCGCGGTTCTCGCATTGCTGGTGCCGTTCACCATGTACGCGGCCGGTTGCCGGCAGGATTCGAAACATGCGGCATTCCCCAAGGGCCCGGAAGTGAAAAGTCTGGCCCGCGCCGGCTCGTTCGAGAGCGATCGGCCGACCATCCCCTATATACCGCCGGCCATCGATCCCGAAGTCATGAGTGCGCCCGAACAGCCCGCTCTCGCCCGCGTCCAGGCCGTGATGGACAGGGAAGCGCAACTCACCGGCTCCTACGCCTCCGCGCCCGGACTGTTCGTCCTGCCGCAAAACGACGTCTACGCCATGGCCGCGCCCGCGCCGCAGCCGATGCCGCAAATGCACGCCTACGCCACCGCGCCGGTCCAGCAGCCGCAGCGCGTCCTGTCCTTCGGCCAACCCTACGAACCGCTGCCCGAACCGGTCTCGCTGATGAACGGCGCGCCCGCGCCCGTCCAGCCGCGCTCCGAATTCTGGTCCAAACCGGTCATGTCCGTCCAGCCCATCCCCGCCATGCCGGCGCCCGGAACCGACTCCATGTTGCCGCCCGCAACGCTCCAGCCGATACCCGGCATAGTCGACCCGTACGCCCCGCCGGCGGCCGCGCCGGATCACGGTTCGGACAAACTGCTCCTGCCCGAATCCATACCGGGAGTTTTCCTGGGGGCGACGGACGCCCGCGAGCCGGTGGCCTGGTTCGAGCGGCCGGCGAACTGGGACAAGGCGGCGGGGGAATCAACGCCCCCGCCACTGTCGTCTTGGGCGCCCGCTTCGCCCGGCCGATCGGAACGCGCAGCAGTCCAGCGGGAAGTTGCCGCCGCTCCCGCCCAGACCGCGCGGGAGCCGCTGTCATTTGACGCATCCGCTCCGGCCGACATCCGGAAAGCGCTCGAACCGCTCCCCAACCTGGTTCCGCTGTCCGAACGCTCCGCCGCGGCCTCCGCCATGGTTCCGTCGCCCAGCCTGTTCAACGACAGCGCCATGCCGAATCTGGCCGAATCGCTCATCCGCGACTCGGCCCAGCCAAAACCGGCCGAGGTGATGGGCCAGTCCGATCCGGCCAAGCCGGCAATCGCCGCCCGCGACATGTACCGCATGGATTTCTGGGAAGACAAACCGGGCAAGGCCCCGCAGTTGGATCACATCGAATTCAAGGCGCCCCCGTCCATCATGGACTACGCTCCCAAGACCCAGGCGCCCGCCGAACCGGCCAAACAACCCGAAGAAGCGGCGCCGCAAAAAATCCAACTGAAACCGCTCGCCCCCATGCGCCTCAAATCCCTCGACGCCATCGACTCCGAAACCGCCCCCCCGCCGCTCCGGTTCTGAGGCGGCAGGATGAGGAATTCGGGGACATGTTGCGCAATTGGCGGTTTAATTGCGTTACGTGTCCCCGAATTCCAGGCAAACCTCTCGAATTCAGCCTGAATTGTCACGTCGTTCCGGATTACGGGGACACGTAACGCAATTGAACAGCCAATTGCGCAACATGTCCCCGCAATCCCCCGCAACGCGGCGCCTCACTTTGCCGACCCGAGCCAGGCCATGACGGAATAGCGCATGGCGTCTTCGGCTTTAAGGCCGGGGACGGGTTGGCATTGGGAGCGTGGAATGAAGTAGGTGAAGCCGCCCATCTGGTAGCTGAACGGCATGTAGACGGCTACCAGGTCGGGGTTGTCGCCTTGTATTTCGGGCGGCAGATCGCCGAACTCTTGTCGGGTGACGATGCCGAGTTGGCGCCAGCCGGTCTTTTCGTGCGTGACCATGACCACCATATCGCCTTTTTTGCCGGTTTTTCCGGCGGAGAGGAATTTCATCACGTCCTGAATGGCACTGTACACGGTTTTGACCAGGGGAAGTTGCTTGATCGGGCGTTCTACCCAGTCGAACAGTTTCCGCACCACCCATAGCTTCATCAAAAGGCCGACGAGGAATATCAGCGCCAGCGCCGAAAGTATTCCCATGCTTGTGAGATAGGCTTCGCCGGCACCGGGAAACAGACTTTTGAGCGGATTGGACAGCAGGTTGGCGAACCAAATGCCGATGGCAACAATAAGGCCGATGGTGAGACAGATGGGGATCAGCGCGACCATGCCCTGACCCATGATTTTCATAATCCAGCGAAACATGCGGACTCCTTGTGCGGAAAAGATCGGTTTGTTTATTTTTGTTGCCGGATAAAGTACGGCCTTCGATGAATTCCTTCCAGCGTACATGCAAAGCCCATGTTTTGCAAGTCCCGCTTATACGCGCATTTCGGGAAAAATTGGTTTATATTGACAATGCGAATTGCATGATTCATAATGATTTCGTACAGTTTTTCCCGCACTGGTGCACTGCCGGCTTTCCTTCTCTCCCGTGAACAAGGCGATCCATCATGGAAAAAAATCAACCCCCCGATACCCTGGTTTTGTTCGGCGCCTCGGGCGATTTGACGCAAAGGAAACTGCTTCCCGCATTATACCAGTTGTACCGGGCCGGGCGCTTGCCTGAAGGGTTCCGCCTGGTCGGGTATGGCCGGGCCGATATGGACGACGCGGCGTTCCGTAATCTGGCCGGCGAGTCGCTGGTCAAGTTCGGGCCCGGGAAGGACGGCGATTATAGCAGTTTTCTGGCCGAACTGTACTACCGGCGCGGCGGCTACAACGACGACGAGGGGCTGGCCCGTTTGAGCGAAGCCTTGCGCGACCGCCAGGCGCCCATTTACTATCTCGCCCTGCCGCCGTCCACCACCGAGGAAGTGCTGAACGATATGGCGCAGGGCAAGCTGCCCACCGAAAACGCCCGCATCATGCTGGAAAAACCCTTCGGCATCGATATCGACTCGGCCCGGAGGTTCAACCGGATGCTGGCCGGATCGTTCCCCGAATCGCACATTCACCGCATCGATCATTATCTTGCCAAGGACACGGTCAGGAATCTGTTGGTCTTCCGTTTCGCCAACATATTGTTCGAACCGATCTGGCACCGCCACTATGTCGATCACATCCAGGTGTCGGCCACCGAAACCATCGGGGTGGAGAACCGGGGCGGCTTTTACGACGGCGTCGGCGTGGTCAGGGACATGCTGCAAAACCACGTTCTCCTCATGCTCGCCTTCGCCGCCATGGAGCCGCCGCTGGCGGGCGATTCCGAATCCATCCGCGATCGCCTCGCCGATCTCCTGCAGTCGATCAACCCGCCCGGACCGAACGATTTCCTGTTCGGGCAGTACAAGGGCTACCGCGAAGCCAAGGGCGTCAGGCCCGATTCCACCACTCCGACCTTCTCGGCGGTGCGGTTGTACATCAATAACTGGCGCTGGTACGGCGTGCCGATTTACCTGATGTCGGGGAAGTGCCTGGACGAGCGGGTGAGCGAGATCACGCTGGTGTTCAAGCAGATTCCCGTCTGTCTTCTTGAAAACGACGTCTGCCCCCGCATCATGCCGTGCATCCTGACCCTCCGCATCCATCCGAGCGAAGGCATACGGCTCACGCTCGGGGTCAAGGCTCCCGGCTACGTGGACGACGTACTGCCCGCCAACCTCGATGTCCGCTATATCGATCTGCTCAATTCCGGCAACGGCAAAGAGGACAAGCAACTGTTCAGCGGCTACGAGCGGGTGCTCTTGGACGCGCTGGGCGGACGGCCCGGCCTGTCGTGGCGCGCCGACGGCATCGAATCGGCCTGGCGCATTGTCGAACCCATCCTGGCCGGCGAAAAAGCGGGAATCAAACCGACCAGCTATCCGGCGGGAAGCTCGGGAGCGGTGCTGGCGGGGAGCCTTCTTGCCCGGGATGGGCGGCAGTGGTATGGAACCGAGTTTTGATGAACAATTAACAATGAACAATCATGATCCAATCCTCAAGTACCAATTGGCTTATATCATTGTTCCATCGATCCATAATTGTTCATTGTTATTGATTCCGTGATTTCTAATGTTACTTGGGTTACTTGCCGTCCAAGCCAATCCCGAGTTATCCCGGCACAACTTCCCGCTCGGGGTGCGGCGATCGTTTATCCCGCCGGGATGACGTTTGGGGTGCGCGCGGCGCCTTCGGTGCGGAGACGCGTCTCCGCATCGAATACACCGCGCACACCTAAAACGTCATCCCGGCGTCTAAACGCCGACCCGGGCGAAAAACGGGATCTTGTGCCGGGATAATTCGGTGTCGGCAACCCATGTTCAATACTTCTCCTGAATGTCCTTCACCCAGCCGGCCATTTCCGCGCCCATGCGCTTGATGAAGCCTTCGCGGACGCCGGCGGCGGCCTTGAGGAAATCGGCCTTGTCGGGATAGAGGACTTCCATGCCCTTGGCTTTCATGTTGGAGACGGCGGCGGCGTCCTGACGGCCGTATTCCTCGCGCTGGAACTGGACGGCGTCGCGGACCGCCTCGTCGAAAGCGGGCTTGAGATCGGCGGGAATGGCGTCGTACTTTTCCTTCGCCATGGCGATGAGGCCGGGAACGATCATGTGCTCGGTCATGACCAGGTATTTCTGCACCTCATAGTATTTGTTGGCGTAGGTGTTGGCGGTGCCGTTGTCCTGGCCGTCGATGGCGCCCTGCTGGAGCGCGGTGAACACTTCGCCGAGGGACATCGGCGTCGGGACGGCGCCGTAGGCCTTCCAGGCCTCGGTGATGATGGGGTTTTCCATGCAGCGCAGCTTGAGGCCGGCGAGATCGGCCATTTTGTTGACCGGGCGCTTGGTGGTGGTGATGGTGTGAATGCCGCCCATGGTCCAGCCGAGAATGACGACGTCGATCTTGTCGTCGATGATTTTCCTGAACGCGTCGCCGATGGGACCGTCGCAGGTCTTGTAGGCGTTCTGGACGTCGCGGAACAGGTAGGGCAGGCTGAAAATCATGAACTTGTCGTCGTAGGCCGACATCATTCCGGTGGAGACGAGGCCGATGTCGACGGTGCCGAACTGCAGGCCGTCCATCAGTTCGCGCTCGCCCGAGATGAGCTGGCCGCCGACGAAAAGGGTGGCCTTGATCCTGCCGCCGGTTTTTTCGTTGATGTTATTGGTCAGGCGCCGCAAGCCTTCGGTGGCGTGGTGGCCGTCCGGCGTGGCGATGGCGATTTTGAACTCCATTTCGGCGGCGCCGAGACGGGGGAGGGCGGCGAGGACAATCGCCAGCGCGAACGCGAACGACAGGTGCATTTTCATGACATTTCCCTTTCAAAAATGAAGCGAGCGGAACACGATGAATGGATCCCTATTTCCCGTTTTTGCGGCGCTGGTAGTAGAACATGAGGCGCTCGATGTTGCGCTCGAGGAAACGCCGCTGGATATCCAGCGCCTTGCCGTCCCGCTTTTGGAGCGAGACGAGGAGCTCGGTGTGCCAGACCAGGCTTTCGTTGAAATGCCAGCGCATTTTTTCCGGATCGTCGCTGTCCCGGAGGATGAATTTGTTGCTCTCCTTGATGAATCGGTATATGTCGTCGCGGAAAATCTGGGCAATGCGGGTGAATTTGTCGTTGCCGGCCGCCAGGATGATGGACAGGTGGAAAATGTGATCGTGCTGGGTGAAAGAGTCGAGATCGAGGTTGCCGATGGCGCCCAGCATGCCCTGGTGCGCGTCGGCCACACGGGACAAATCGACCGGTTCGCGACGGTTGACCAGCAGCCGCAGGGACGCGCCCTCGAGCATTTCGCGAAGCGCGGCGATTTCGCGGAATTCCTTTTCGTCCAGATCGAGCGCGTCGTCGAACGAGGAAAGATCGAACAGCTCGTCGGTGCTGCACACGAACGATCCCTTGGCGCGCTTCACCTCGATGAAGCCGAGCGCCTGCAGCTTCTGCAAAGCGCTCCGGATCGATACGCGGCTGACCTGGAATATGCCGCACAACTCGCTTTCGCTCGGCAGCTTTTCGCCGCCTTTCCACACGCCGCGTTTTATGTTGTCGAGCAGTTGGATATAGACGCTGTCGTCGACGCGGTGTTTGGCAATCGGGTGCATGCGGCAATTCTCCGGGAAAGCGTTTTTGGGTATGTCCGATAACCCTATTATATCACCTGTAACATATAATACAAGTTGAAAAATTGGATTTTTCCTCTGAAAAAATGTGGATACCCCACTGTATACAGAAGCCACTCTGACTTTTGGTTTTCGGAGTGCGATAACTGCATCGATTTCTGGTAGGGGCGGCCCGTGTTGCCGCCCTCGTTTCGCCCACGAAAGCCGGATTTAGCCACCCGTTAGCAAATGAAACGCGGGCGGCCCCAAGGCCCGCCCCTACCAGAGATCGATGCGTTTGTCGCGGGGAAGAAACCGTATTTCAAAGTAACGTCGGTATACTGTGAAACTTTTTACAATGTGGATTTTTCCGAAATAAGTTGAGCCGTACTGTGATTTGGTCCGATAAAGCTTGAAGAAGCGCATCGAGGGGGATCGATTAAAACAAACACTTTTCGAATGACTTTGTTGTAAGAAGGAGGAGAAACATGTTGCGGAAATTATTGGCTGTCGCCATGGTGGCGGCGTTTGCGATGGGAACGGCTTGGGGTGCTACGCAATACGAAAATTTGTCGGGGAACCCGACGAATTACGACAATCAGGTTTTGGATATAGGTAGTGGAGCAACGAATTCGAGGCTGGCAATTCATAGCGCGCTTCCCAGCTTATACAATCCCTATAAGATCGGGACGCTGAACCTTGGTGGCGATGCGCACGCCAACATCGGCTACTCAGAAGGTGGCGGCAAGAATGCCCATCAGTCTGTAGAAGATGTTATTGTCCGCATTGGCACTGTAACTTTTGATTCAACCCAAACTAATACTTGGCTTCAGGTCTCGTCAAAAGGCTATCTTGAAATTGACACCGAGGTTACCGTCGATGGCGCTAGTAACCGCATCGCTCTGTATGGTGGCACCGTCTCGTTCAACGGCGGGGCGGTAATCAATAATACCAGAGGGCTGCGCACCTCGGGTGGCGAGATTCTTGCCGGAGCAGGGGGGGCAATCACCCTGAGAAGTCGCCGTGCATTGTACATTGATACCGCTGGCAATACGGTGAAG
>JAVBRW010000073.1:0-8677 GCA_031547475.1 Planctomycetota bacterium | reverse complement strand
AGATCAAGTTCTGTCTTTAGTCCAACCACTTTCCCGTGTAGAATACGTTGTCGTTGACCGATTTGTCGATGACGAGTGTATTTTCCAACTGGCATCCTATTGTTTCTGCTAAGATTCTTCACTCAGGGTTTTTCGACTTGGCGCGCTGGATAAGCATGCGCCAGAGCTCGTTCGGTATCTGGTAGGCGGCGTCGCAGCGGAAGCCGCGGACGCCGCAGGACAGGTACATTGCCACCACTTTCCACCAGTATTCCCACAGGTTGTTGCGGTCGCTCGAATGCTCGTTGTCGATCTCGTTCAAATCGCCCCACACGACATAGCCGCCCGGCGCCTGGTCGTCCTTGGCGCCCGGGTTTTTGATCGAACCGTCGTCGTTCAGCTTGTACCAGTTGCGGTGATCGCGGGTGAGGGGGTTGTCGTAGGCGGTGTGGTTGATGACGAGATCGACCATCACTTCCGCCCCCATTTCGCGGCACTGGCCGACGAACGAGGCGAGGAGGCTTTTCTGCGCCTCGAACTGATCGATGGGGAAGAACGCCGGGTTGAAATGGAAATAGTCGCGTATGGCGTACAGACTGCCGGACGCGCCGGTCAGGTGAATGGGGTTGAGGAAAATCCAGTTGAACCCCATTTCGACCGCCCGCCCGACATGGGCCGCCCATTTGTCCACCTCGCCGAGGAGCGAGGGGAAGAGGTTGTAGATGAAGGGGATGTCGGTGCGGCTCGGCGTTCCGTTCATGCATTCTCCCAGTGCGGTTCCGTACAATGCGGGGTGTTTCTCCGGCGGGCAAGTGTACCGAAGTCGGCCCCCGCGCGCAAGGAAAAGAGGGGGAGAGGGGAATGGAGGGAAACGGCTATACGCAAACCTGTTTCCCTCGCGTCAATACAAGGTGACAATGACCGACAACTGCTGCATCAGCGGATCCTCCCGCATCTGCTGCGTCAGCGGATCGAACGGCGCCGCCTCCCGCAGCATTTGCTCGGATATCAGTTTTTCCGCCACCATCTGGCCTTCGGCCGGGAACACGGTGTCGTAAAAGGTGAGGCTGCCGTCGGGCGATATGCCGAACCGGATCTTGACTTGGCCCTTGGCGTAATCCATCGGGTTCAAAAGCATGACCCGGTTCAACGATTCCTGAAGCTGGCGCGCGACCTTATCCATATAGGGGCCGTAGCGGTGGGCCAGCAGTTGCATCGAGCTGTCGGCGTCCAGAAGGCGGACGGCCGAGGAAGCGTTGCGGCGGCGCGGCGCGCCGCCGGAAGCGGTGGCGCCGGATTGCGGATTGTTGCCGCCGATGCTCTTGAACGTCGGCTGGCGCCTGCCCGCGCGGGACGGCGGCTGCGCCGGCGTGGCGGACGGCTGGACTTGGACTTGCGGATCAACTTGCTCGCGGCGTTGCGGAACCGGGCGCGGCGCCGGTTGCGTCGCCATGGCGATTTCTTCCATCCGTTTGGTTTCGGGATCGAAAAAGCCTTCCGCCGTTATGGGCAACGAGGCCAGATCGACGGTTTCCGCCGGCGGTTCGGGATCGGGCCGGGGCTCCGGCTCGTCGATGTCGGTCGGCGCTTCGGTCGGCACAGGTTCATCTTTCGGAATTTCTTCCGGCGGCGGTTCCGGAATATACGGATCGGGCGGCGGTTCGACAATTTCCTGCACCGGTTCGGGAGGCAACGGCTCGGAGCGGACCGGTTCGGGCGGCGGTTCGGGGGGAGGCTCGGGCGGCGGCTCTGGCGGTTGTGGAATTTCCTCGGCCGGCTGTTGCGGTTCGGGCGTTTGCTGGTCGGGCGTTTCGGTTGAATCGGGTTGTTGTTCCTGCGGCGGAGCGGGCTCGGAAGGTTCCGGCTGATCGGCGGCGCCGCTGACGCCCGGATCGCCCGGCGCATCCCCCGGCGTGGTGACGAAGGCGATATTGGGACCGGGGTTGCCCGGCTGGGCGGTGAGGATTTCGTCCACGCCTTCCTCGATGGTCGGGCGTTCTTCCGGCAGATCGGGGCGCGATTCGGTCTGTCTCGCCTGGCGGGAGACGATGGATTCCGCCTCGGTGGGCAGTTTGTCGTCCAGTTCTTCTTCGAGGAGCGAAGCGTCGATCAGTTGGAACGGGTAGCTTTCCTCCTCTTTTTTGAGTTCGGTCTGTTCGGGGCCGAGCATTTGCAGGAGGAAATGGAGTTTCGGCATGATTGCCTGGACGGCGACGAACGCGATGTTCAGTGAAACAGCCAAAAGCAGCGCGAGCAGGAATGCGTCGTGCTGCCTTTCGGGGATGATGCCGCGATAACGTATCTTGTTCAGTCGTGCCATAAGCCCCGATTATGGGGGAAAACAGGCGCTTGGAAACCGGTAATTTTCAATTCATGATTCAGGACCTGCGTCTTGAATCATGAATCGAAAATTACCGGGGTTTTTCACTTCTTGTTTTCCGGCGCATTCACATCCAGCCCGCTGGCGATAAGCTTGTCAAGGCGGTTGCGTTCGCGTTCGCGCGCGACCACTTCGTCGAACTCTTCGTACCATTCGACCACGAACTGGAAACTTTTCTCCTGCTGGCGGGATTTGACGAGCGGAACGGAACGCCTGTTTTTCCAGTTGCGGCGGAACAATTCTTCCCGCCGTTTCCGTACGCCTTCGCGCCATTCAGTCAATTTGATTTCGGAAAACACGATTTCATTGTCCTTTTCAGACACGCTCATTGATGTATCCCCCGTTTCCACCAAGCCCCAGCCGAACCCCCGTCCGGCGTTTGATCGGTTTCTGCGCCCGGAAGAGGCGCGACAAGGCTGGTGAACAGTCCCGGGGAACATCCCGATTTTCAGGTGAATAATGCAGCCAGACGGGCATACAACAACCCGCCATAGTGCGCCTTCACACCTGGACCGATCACTAGGTTTTTGTCGCTCCGCTCCGGAGATCATGCGAAATTAATGCCGGGCCTTACTGGCCGGCAGAGTGTCCATCGTGTTTACGATAAAAGTTGATTTTTTGCAAGATATTTTTTTAAAAAAAGTTGTGCTTACGAAGAAAGTTGTTTCCTCTTGCCGAGCCGTGATTTTCGCAGGGGAGAAACCGCTGCCGACCGATAACGCGGAGGCGGCCCGGAAAAACCTTCCTCTTTTCCCGAAAAATATTGCCTGCCGTTCGATTGCCCCAACTGCCAAGTACGGATTTGTGTTTGTTTAACAGTTTTAAAGGCAGTATGTTATGTGTTTATTAAAGAGGTTTGTGCCGTATTGGCAGGCGGATTGCATAAATCGTCGCCGGATTATCGTGTTTCCGCCCTGGGCGAAATGCCGATAAAAAATGGGGCATATTTTTGCACCGCGCCCGCAAAGGAACCCGGGGCGGGAAAAAGGAAATGGGAACAATGCGCACAACCGCCATCGCCGCTCACATTCTTCCGGTTCTTCTCGCCTGCCTTGTGGCGCCGTGCGCGCCGGCGCGGGCGGGCGATTATTGGAAAGCGGCGGGCGACGCCGGCGTGGTGACCAACAACGATTGCGGCTTCGTCTCCGCCGTGGTCGGAACGCCGACCATCAAGCGTTCCTTCATGTCGGCGAACGAGGACGGTTTGCCCGCCTATGTGGCCGATCGCATCAACAGCGGCGACACCCTGGCCGTTCCGCCGGGCGGCCGGGTGGAGGTAACCTGCGGCAAAAACACCATTCTCGTTCTCGGCCCCGGCTCGCGGATGCGCCTGTCCGGCCTGCGCGGCATTTCCGGCCAGGGCAATGCGCCTGCATCCCGGCTCGATGTCGTCCTGGAGGCGGGCGAGCTCCGCGCCCAGGTGCGGTTGAACGACGAACGGCCGGAAGCCGTTCTGGCGGGAGTGAACGGCGTGGATGTGCTGGTGACGCGGGGCGATGTCGAAGTGTTTTCCGATGCCGCCTGGCGCGCCGCCTGCCTGAACGGTTCGGCTTTCGCCCGGGTCCGGAGGGGAACGGTGGCGGGCGCTCCGTTCGAATTCGCCGCCGGCTCTTCGGTCAGCTCGAACGGACAGGACAAGCTTGATTCCGGCGCCGCCAACGCCATCCGGGGCCGGCTCCCGTTTTCTTTCGAATCGCTCCAGGCCGCGTTGCCGCCCAGGCCTGGTTTGGGGAGCAATCTGGAAGCGCCGTGACGAATTTAACTCGAATGCCCAAGGCAAAAACTCCACCTTCAGGAGATACCCGTGTCTGATAAAATGGACTATTCATCCCTCTCGGCCCTCGCCACCAGGAACGCGCCGGCCGCGCGGGTCGAAACGTTGGACAAAGACGCCAAATCGAAAGCCTCGGCCGCCCGGAAATCGGACGGTTTCGACGGTTTCATGAAAACATTCCTTGGCAAGGACAAACAGGGGAAAAGCGGCAAAACCGCCGGCGCCAGCGCATCCGCGCACGCCCATGCCCATGCCGGCGCCACCGCCGGCCTCGAGGGCAAAACGAAAGGCAAAGGCAAGACCAAGGCCGCCGATCCCGGAGCCTGGACCGGCCCGGACGCGAAGAAAAGCGGCGGCAACAACAGGCATGGCGATTCGGGCAAGCTCTCCCGCCAGGAGCGCCGCGCGCTTCGCGAAGCGATGGACAAAACCGTTCCGGCCGAGGACATGCCTGCCAGCGACTCGGAGTATTCGGCCATGGCCGAATTTTCCGTCGCGCCCGAAGTCGCCGCCGGGGCTGCGGAAGCGGCCAGGCTTATCCTTGGCCTGATTTTCCCCGACGGCGCCGGCCTTGACGATGGGGCGGGCGAAAGCGGCGCATTCTCCGGCCCCGATTTGTCCGGGCAGCCCGGCTTGGCGGGCGAGGGGAGCGACGCGCTGAACCGTTTGGCCGAGCTGGTCGGCAAGTTCGCCTCCGCCGCCGGCGGGAGCGAAAGCGTCATGGCGGCCATGGGCCTGTCCGGCGAGGCCGGCCTGGACGCGGAAGCGCTTTTCGCCGCTCTCGACACCGCCAACGCCAGCGCCGAAATGAATATCGCCGCCGTCCTTTCCGCCATCGAGGAATTGCTCGAAGGCATGCCCCGGGAAGCGCTGGAACAGGCGCTCTCGGAGGCCGCCGATCGGATGGGCCTGTCCCGCGAAGGCGGCGAGGGCGATGCCTGGTTCGAGGAAATCGCCGCCGCGCTCGACGCGGAAATTGTCGAAATGAATACTCTTCCCGGAACGGTCAACCCCGACCGCCTGCTTGCCCAATTGGGCAACGCTTACGTCCGCCTTCCCGGCGAATCCGCCGCCGCGCCCGTCGGGCCGGCCGTCGATGGCTTGGAAGCCGTGGCCGACGAAGCCTCCCTGCCGGTCGATCCGGCCGCGTCGGAAAAAGCCGTGGCGGAGGAATCCGGCATGACCGATGCGGAATTGCCGGACACTCGCGCCCGCGTCGCGGACGGCGTTGTTGAAATTCCGGAAAACGAAACAGGCGAAACCAGCGAATCCGAAGCGACGGAGCAGGACGAAAGCACTCCCGTCCAGTCCGGAATCGAAACCGAATCCGAAGGCGGGGAAATGGCGGCGGAGTCGGTTGCCGATTCCACGTCGATTGCGAAAACGCCCGCCGAAGCCGCTCCCCCCAAGGCCGAACCGCAGCCCGAAGCGAAGCCTGCCGCGTCGGTCCCGGCGGTTGACGAGCCTGTTGTGGCGAAAAATGCGGTCGAGGCCGATACCGAAGCCGAACCCGTTGCCGAAGCGGCGGAATCGGTCGAATTGCCGGAAACCGCAGTCCACACCGGGCGGCAAAATTCCGTGGCGGAATCGGCGAAATCTGCCGATGACGAAAAAGTCGAAACAGAGATTTACGGCTTGTTCAAGCAATTTCTTAAGGAAAAGATTTCAGAAAATGATTCGGAAAGTCCGATAAATAATTTGGTTTCTCCCGACGGCGAAGTGGACGGGGCGGTTCTCGACGCGTTTGCCGAATGGCTTTCCGGGCTTGATAACTTCAGCCAGTTCAAGGAGATGGCGGGCGACAAAAACAAGCTGAAACTTGCTCTGGCCGCCGCCGTCATCCGTGAGATCGCCGCTCCCGGCACCGCTGCGGCGGACGTGCCGAACGAAGATTTTTATGAACAAGAATCAAATGTGGAAAGTGTGTTGCAAAACAACACCGGCACAAGCGCGGCCAAACCCGCTGGCACCGACCAGCAACCCGGCCAGGCCGTCCGGAGCGAAAGCGGGCAGGAACAGCAACAGCAGTCTCAGCCCCAGCTTTCCGGACAGACGGTCAACGCTTCGGTTCCGGCGGCGGCGAATTCGGCCGCGCAACCGGCGCAGGGCGGCACCGCCACCTCGATGCTCCAGCAGTTGGAAAACATCGAACGCTTGGCCGAAGCCATGAAGATGGCCAACCGGAACGGCGTGAAGAATATCACGCTCGAGTTGGCGCCTCCGGAACTCGGCAAAGTGATGTTGCGGGTGCAGGCGCGGGCAGGCGTGGTATCGGCGTTCCTCCAGGTCGAAAAGCCGGAAACGGCCGCGCAGCTGAACCATAACCTGCAGCATCTCAGGGAAAACCTCAAGGCGCAGGGCATCGAACTGGGCGAGTTGGAAGTGCGGCACCAGAACCAGAATCAGGCGGCGGGCGAGCAGGGGCGGCGCGACAGGAACCGGGAAACCGACCCCGACGCCGACAACCGCCAGGGCAGTGGCCGGCCGGACCTCGAAGCGGTGGAAGCGGAAAGCGCCGAAGCGGTCGGAATAACCAAGCGGAGCGGAAAAGGCGGATTGAACTTCTTCGCCTGAACGATAGAAACGCGAGAGGAGAAAATCATGTCGGCAGTCACGAATGATTATGGCCAGGGCACATCCACCGTCTACCAGCGCGAGCAGGAAGCCAAGAGCGCGGCGACGAGCGGCAAGGTGACGCACAACGATTTTCTGAAACTCCTCACCAAGCAGCTCACGACCCAGGATCCGCTGAATCCGATGCAGGATCTCGACTTCACCGCGCAGTTGGCGCAGCTCCAGGCTTTGGACGAGCAGGTCGCCATGACCAAGTCGATGCAGGCCATGCGGGTCGATTCGCAGCTGCAGGCCGGCACTTCCATGATTGGAAAATACGTATCCGGCACCGACGACGCCGGCGCCGCCGCCAACGGCATGGTCAAGCGCGTCGTGCAGCAGGACGGCAACGTGTACGTCGAACTGACCAACGCCCAGCGCGTCCAGGTGTCGAGCATCTCGAACGTGTGGAACGACGCCAAGAGCATGTTCCAGGAAATCGCCAACTCCGGCGGCGTCATCGACATGTGGGTCGAGGCCGGCGTCGACCCCGACACCAAGCAGCCCATCCGCGGCATTGTCGAGAAGGTGCAGGTGGTCAACGGCCAGGTGGTGCTCCAGCTTTACGGCGGGCAGAAGGTCACCTGGGATCAGGTCACCGAACTGCGCCAGCCCACTTCGGACGAAGTCTACTATCTCCTGCCGGACTCGGTCCGCCAGAAGGTCGAGAAGGCGTCGACCATGAAATACACCCACGTCAACCTCGTCGACGGCGCCGGCAACCGCCACTCCGGCATTGTCGAAGGTGCGGAACTGGACGAAAAGACCGGCAAGGTCTATCTCAAACTGTACGGCAAGGACGAAACGGTCGACTTCGACTATCTGCAGGAAAACACCGAAACGGACAACGATCCGCGCACCCCCACCGCCAAGGAAATCAAGGACGGGATGGGCGGCTATTGGTGCGTCGGCGTGAACGGCGACGGCAAGCAGGTGCAGGGCGTCATCGAGGGTGTCAGGGAATACGAGGACGGCATCGCCCTTGTCCTCCACACCGGCGAGGAAGTCTACTGGGACGCCAAGTCCAACATCCGCGCCGCCTCCGACGAAGAGTGGAAGAAATACGAGGAATACGAAAAGCCCGACAGCGGCGACGGCACCGGGGAAACCGAAGAAACACCCTGATGGATGGTCATAAAAAAGCGGCTCTCAAAAACGGAAATTTCATTCGAATTCACATAGCGAGGTTCAGCAACAGGAGATTAACCATGGCTCTCAGTCAAGCTCTTTCCACCGGCATCACCGGCCTCATGACCCACCAGAAATGCATGGACAACATCGGCAACAACCTGGCCAACGTCAACACGGTCGGTTTCAAGAAAGGCGTATTCCAGTTCTCGACCCTGCTGGAGCAGACGCTTCGCGGCGGCATGATGGCTGACGAGAGCACCGGGCGCGGATCAGTCAACCCCATTTCCCTCGGCCTCGGCGCCCAGACCTACTCGATCAACAAAGTGTTCACCCAGGGCGCCATCGAAAACACCGGCAACCCGAACGACATGGCCATCGACGGCAACGGCTTTTTCGTGCTGAGGCAGGAAAACGGCTACGCCTACACCCGCGCCGGCTCGTTCTATCGCGGCGCCGACGGCTCTTTGATGGCCGGCGCCGGCCTGTACGTGCAGGGCACCATGGCGGTGAAGGATTCGAGCGGCACGATGACCATCCCGCAGGACGCCAAGCTGCAGAACATCGTCATTCCCATCGGCACCACCGGCGGCCAGGCCCAGACCACCGAAGTCGCCTTCACCGGCAACCTCGACTCCAGGCAGAAGCTGGTGACCGGCACCCGCCTGTTCGGCAGCACCAACTATCCCACCATCAACAGTCTGCAGAAGTGGATGTGGAAAGACTTCGACGGCGGCGACCCGATTGAATCGGGAAAGAAGGTGGACGAGACATGGAACTCGCTCCAGAAGCCGAGCTACGCC
>JAVBRW010000270.1:0-2548 GCA_031547475.1 Planctomycetota bacterium | reverse complement strand
GGACGGCCTGCTCGCCGAACAGGTCGGTCTCGGTTTCTTCCTTGAAGGTGGTTTCGATAATCCCGGCCCGGGCGCCGCCGACGCCGAGGCCGTAGGCCAGGCCGATCTTCAGCGCATTGCCGGAGAAGTCGTTGTGGATGGCGACGAGGCAGGCGACGCCGGCGCCCTTTTCGAACTCGGAGCGGACGAGGTGGCCGGGGCCTTTCGGCGCTATCATGACGACGTCGATGTTTTCCGGCGGCACGATCTGGCCGTAATGGATGTTGAAGCCGTGGCTGAACATCAGGACCTTGCCTTCCGTCAGGTGGGGAAGGATGTCGTTTTTGTAGATGGCGGCCTGGGCCTGGTCGGGGACCAGCATCATGACGACGTCTGCCTTGCTGGCGGCCTCGGAGGCCGAATGCACCGTGAATCCGTGCTCCTCGGCCAGCTTGGCGTTGCGGCTGCCGGGCCGGTTGGCGACGATGACGTTGAATCCGGATTCGCGCAGATTCTGCGCGTGGGCGTGGCCCTGCGAACCGTATCCGATGATGGCGATGGTCTTGCCTTCGAGCACGCTTCTGTCCACGTCTTTTTCGTAATACATGGTTGCCATGCGGTGACTCCCTGTTTGCTGTTTTCCACGATGCGCTGCAAAAAAGTTCCGGATCAACTATACCCGAGCCAAAAGCCCGGTCAAGCCAAAGGGAACATTTTTATCTTCCCCTTGGATTTTTTCCGGAAAATGGTATAATGGGCGCATTATGCATGTCGGGGTAAAGCGGGTGTCGCCCGATTCGGGAAAAAAGCGAAGGCGCCGACAAGGTGGGTGACAGAAGGAAGAGTATTTTTCAACCCCTGGAGTCACGCGAAAGACTATGCTCAAACATGCTCGCCACCCCGTCTCCGCGTCCGCCATCGTGGCCGCGCTTTTGGTCGCTTTTTCCCTGTCCGGGTGCGGTCAAACCCAATCCGTCGCTTCCGCCTCCCGCCGGGGCGGAGAGCGGTCCAGTTCGGTACAGGGCGTCACCGTCACCCCGTCCCGCGCCGACACCGAAGCCTATGAGGCGTTTCAACTGGTCAACGACGAGCGTCTGCGGCGGGGCATGCTTCCTCTCGCGCGCCGTCCCGATCTCGACGCCATCGCCATGGATCACGCCCGCGATCAGTTCCGGATGAACCGGCTGAGCCACATCGGTTCCAACGGCAGCAAGTTGGAGAACCGCATGGGCAACCGGGTCAACTGGATTCGCGCCGGCGAAAATCTTGCCCGCAACAAAGGCTTCCCCTCGCCCGCCCGCGAAGCGGTCCGCGGCTGGATAGAATCGCCGAAGCATTACGAAAACATGTTCCGGCCCGATTTCTGCGAGACCGGCATGGCGGCGATTTACGATCCCGTCACCGATTTCACCTATATCGTGCAGATATTCATGGTCCCGGCGTAAGTAATTTAAGATTGTAGATTGCAGATTTAAGATTTATTCCCGATCATACGCTTGTGACGGAAATAAATCTTAAATCTGCAATCTACAATTTTAAATTACCCGACATGTTCCCAGCGGAGGCGTTGCTTTCATGGACGATTGCGTCTTTGCCATCGATTTTTCCTGCGACGCCATGACCGCCTCGTTCGTCATGGCCGACGGGACCGAGGTGGGAACGGCCGGATTCGATCTCGGCGATTTCCACGCCGGCGACACCGAACCCCTGGACAAGCTTGCCGCCCTCCTCGCCGCCAAGTCGAAAGCCGCCCCGGCCAAACCCCTCGGCGTCATGCTGGCCATCGCCGCCGATCTGGACAAGGCGCGGACGAAAGTCCTCAACTATCCCGGCGCCTCGTGGCTGAACGATCGCCCGCTGGCCGACATTATCCGGAAAACGCTCGACCTGCCGGTCATGATGGAAAGGCGCGCCGTCGTCCTTCTCGCCTACGACATGGCGATGCTGAACCTGCCGGCCGACGCCCTGGTCATCGGCTGCTATGTCGACACGCATTACCAGAGCGCCATCTGGCACTGCGGCGCCCCGCTCCTGGGCCGCAACGGCATGGCCGGCGACATCGCCCACATGGCGATTCACGACCGGGAGGACTCCTGTTTCTGCGGCAAGTCGGGCTGCGTCGATCTGTACGGCACCGGCACCCGGCTCAGGCAGATGCACACCATGATTTTCCCCGACATGCCGTTGGAGGAGTTGTTTCTCCGAAACGGCGATCACCCCATCATCCGCGACTACCTTTCCATGATGGCCTATCCCATCGCCATCGAGTGCAACATCGTCGATCCCGATTTCCTCGTCCTCGGCGGCGACATTCCCTCCATGCGCGGCTTTCCCCGAAAATTCGTGGAAGAGCAAATCGCCCGCCATCGCTATTGCCCGGCCGAAGATTCGTGCCTTGCCTGCCTTCCTTCGGCGGCATGCGGCCTCGGCGGACTGGTGCCGGCGGCGCAGTACGCGCGGATGCGGGACCTTGGGGCGATGGTATAAACCGCGCCAGCCTATGGCTTCAATTTTCCAACCGGCGATTGTAGGAATTCGGGGACATGTTGCGCAATTGGCGGTTCAATTG
>JAVBRW010000436.1:0-4076 GCA_031547475.1 Planctomycetota bacterium | reverse complement strand
TCCTGCATCGTCAAGGCGAAGGACGGCATGATCGTCCGCACCAACTCGCCCAAGGTGCGGAAAGCGCGGAAAGTGCTGTACGAACTGCTCCTGTCCGATCACCCCAAGGACTGCCTGTCCTGCCACCGCAACACGTCGTGTGAATTGCAGGCCCTTGGCGAAGAGCTGGGCATTACCGAATCCCGCTTCGCCGGCGAAATGTCGGAGCGGAAAATCGACGCCTCGCCGTCCGTCACCCGCGACACCGGCAAATGCATACTCTGCCGCCGCTGCGTCACCGTCTGCGGCGAAATCCAGAAGGTCGGCGCCATATCGCTCCAGAATCGCGGCTTCGAAACCGTCGTCAGCCCGAGCCTCGAACTGCCTCTCGGCAACACCGCCTGCGCCATGTGCGGCCAGTGCGTGGTCGCCTGCCCGACCGGCGCATTGAGCGAAACCGACGCGCTGGCCCCGGTGTGGCGCGCCTTGCAGGATCCGGAAAAGCGCGTCGTCGTTCAGGTCGCTCCCGCCGTTCGCGCGGCGCTCGGCGAGGAATTCGGCTACCCGACCGGCACGCCGGTCACCGGCAAGATGGCCCGCGCCCTCCGCGAAATCGGCTTCGACGACATATTCGACACCAATTTCGCCGCCGACCTCACCATCATCGAGGAAGGCACCGAACTTCTCGGCCGGCTCGAATCCGCGCTGGCCGGCAAAGGGAAGCCGGCGGTCCTTCCCATGATCACCAGTTGCTCCCCGGGCTGGATCAAGCATATCGAGCACACCTACCCGTCGGAACTCGATCACCTGTCCACCTGCAAATCGCCCCACACCATGCTGGGCGCATTGGTCAAGTCGTTCTACGCCGAGAAAGTCGGGGCCAAGCCGGAAAACCTGTTTGTCGTCTCCATCATGCCCTGCACGGCCAAGAAGTACGAAATCCAGCGCCCGGAAATGGAAGTGGACGGACGCCGCGACGTCGACGCCGTCCTGACCACCCGCGAATTGGCCCGCATGATCCGCCAGGCCGGCATCGATTTCGACAGTCTGGAAGATTCCGATTTCGACCGCCCGCTCGGACTGTCCACCGGCGCGGCCGACATTTTCGGCGTCACCGGCGGCGTGATGGAAGCGGCGCTCCGCACCGTTTACGAACTGGTCACCGGCCGCGAACTGCCGTTCGACGGTTTGCACGTGACGCCGATCGTCGGGCAGGAACAGATCAAGACCGCCTCCCTCACCATCAAGGACACCCTCCCCGCCTTCCGGCATCTCGAAGGCGTGACCGCCAGCATCGCCGTCACCAGCGGCCTGGCCGGCGCCGACATGCTGATGGACCAGGTGGCGGACGGTTCCAGCCCTTATCACTTCATCGAAGTCATGGGCTGTCCCGGCGGCTGCATCAACGGCGGCGGCCAGCCCCGGAACCGGGAGGACGGCTACCGCGAAAAGCGCGCCGGCGCCCTTTACTCGGAGGACGAAGGCAAGAAGATGCGCAAGAGCCACGAAAACCCGGACATCACCGCCCTCTACGCCGGCTATCTCGGCCAGGCGAACGGCGAGCGGTCGCACCACCTGCTGCACACGCCCTATGTGCCGCGCGGCAGGTATTCTTGAAGGAATTCGGGGACATGTTGCGCAATTGGCGGTTCAATTGCGTTACGTGTCCCCGAATTCCCCCGGAAACCTCGCGAATTCAGCCTGAATTGTAAGGCTGTTCCGGATTACGGGGACACGTAACGCAATTAAACCGCCAATTGCGCAACATGTCCCCGCAATCCAAAAACCGGAACCTCAATCTGTCTCCGGATTTTGTGGAACTTTCAAATTCCCATGGCGAAAGATTTATGCTAACATAACACCGGGTTGAAAAACCATCCGGCGGGGGGCCGGAATCGCGATTGCATCGATTTTCCATTCGCCAACAGGAGCCAAGGCAAAATGCGCCGCCCTCTTCTCACCGCGCTCTTGCTTTTGCTTGCCGCCGCCGGCCACGTCGGCGCCGGCGATCATCCCTGGGACAACAAACGCATTTACTACATTATCGAATACCAGGGCAAGCTGCGGGAAAAAGGCTATTTCGTCCGCCGCCCCGGTTCGTACCAGCGCCAGCCCTGCGTCATCATCGAAGAGGAAAAAGCCTCGTTCAGCCCCATAAACGATCAAATGCCGGTCCGCCTGATCAAAATCAAAACCATCTCCACCCCCGGCGGCGCCGCGCTGCAGCGGAGCGAGGAAGTGGTCGGAGGCGACACCGGCCGCGAAACCATCACGGTCGAAGCGGGCGAGGCGGAATTCGTCTCCTCCGGTTATTTCGGCCCTTCGGCCCGCGTCCCCGTCTCGCCCGGCGCCATGTTTGAAATTTCCGGCGAATGGCTGGCGGCGCAAGTGCCAGCCAAGGGCAAATCGTTCACCGCCGTGTTGATCGATCGCGAGCGGCGCTGCATCAACCACGAGACCGTCACCATTCTCGAGCAATTGCCCGGGAGGGATCCGACCGTGTGGCTGGCCGAATTCGCGGCCGAAGGCAGAAGCCCGCTGCTGGCCCGCTTCACCTCCGACGGCCGCCTGACCCGACTCGAGTCGGAAGGGCTGGTCTACCAGGTGGTGAGCCGCGAGGAATACGAACAGGGCAGGATTGCCAAAAACGAATCCATGCTGGCGCAGGCCGGCTATACGGCCGGACGCACCGGCACGCTGGCGGGGCAGACCTCGACCATCCACATCGGCGAAACCATTCCGGCCTGGGACAATTTCGCCTGGCTCGTCCTGCAGGCGACGCCGCCCGACCGCTGGCAACCCATGCTGTCGACGTCGGATTACGCGCAGGTCGACTTCACGGGATTCGAGATGCGGATAACCGCGCTGCGGAACGCGCCCCGGGTCGACTCGTCCGCCATGCTGCCGATGGCGGTGACGCCGGACGTGGGGATTTACCTCATGCCGTCCGGCGCGGTGCCGTCGACCAGCCAGGCCGTTATCGACGCCGCCTACGCCGCCGTTTCCGATTCCGAAACCAGGCGCGAGGAAACCAACGCGCTCACCGCGGTCAGCTACCTGGCCGGCTGGATTAACCAGAACATCGCGCTGGACGACTGGCGCGGATACAACAGCTCCGCCCTGGACGCGCTGGCGGAGCGGCGGGGCGATTCGCTGGCGCACGCCAGGCTGTTCGCGGCCATGGCGCGGTCATTGGGGATTCCCGCCCGCTTGTGCCAGGGGTTCCTCGCCTATACCGGCAGCGCGGTGCACCACTGCTGGGCCGAGGTGTGGATAAACGGCGGGTGGATTCCGGTCGACACGACGGTGAGCCGGGTAGGCCTGCCGGCCGGGTACGTGATGTCGGAACGAGCGGATCCGGACGGCACGTTCGGCATCAAGTTCGCCGAGTTCATGCGCGAGCCCGGGCTCGGTTTGACCCTGATTTCGGCCGGGCGCGAAACGCCGGGCCGGCAGCTGGCCGAACTGGTGGTCGGGAACCGGCGCACCTACGCCTATTCCGAGGGCGGCTGGATGGCGAACCTCTACTGGGGGTTCGCGCTCCGCCTGCCGCCGGCGTGGACCGGCTCGGCCAAGCTGAATTCGGTGGAAATCGCCAGCGCCGATCGCCAGGCGAGCGTCAAGTGCGAAGCGCTGGCGGGCGACTACGGCGCCGGAAAGCAGGAGCTGGATTCGAACATAGCCAGCCTGCGGTCGAATCTGCAGCGCTTCAAACTTATCGACAGCCGGATTGTCTCCTTCGACGCCGGCGGCTCGACGCCCGCCATGTTCATCGATTTCTCCTGCGTGCAGGACGGCAACAATCTGCGCTGCCGGCAGTATGTGCTGCCCCGGCGGCATCGCGCCTTCCGCCTGTCGTTCTGGGCGCCGGCCGCCACCTTCAACAATTACGTCCCCGAATTCGACAGCATTCTCGCCTCGTTCGAATATTGATTGAAGTTTTGCATATTGGGCATTCCAACCGCCGAATGCCCAATATGCAAAAATCATTTTCTCCGTGCCGCAAGATGTTTGATTTTTGCAAACTGGCGATTGGCGGTTTTTACCAAAGCCATTTTGCAAAACTTCAGTTGATTTTCCTCCTTCCCTCCTTCCCC
>JAVBRW010000459.1:0-4963 GCA_031547475.1 Planctomycetota bacterium | reverse complement strand
TCAGGCTCGACGTTCCGAACAAGAACGGCAAATACGAAATGCGCCTGCACAAAAGCGAGAAGGATTATTCCCGCGCCGCCTCGGTGCCGACGGTCGCCTTCACCGTGACGGGGAACGCGGAGTGACGCCGGCTGTCATTATCAAGGAAAAACAATACAACATTCGTCATCCCGGCTTTACCGCGTTCCTGTCCCGGTTGGAGGTTTATACCGCCGGATGACTGGGTTGGATTGCTTTTCTTTAACCAATTCGCAAATGAAAGGGGGCGGCCGTAATGGCCGCCCCCCGCCAAATTCGATATGTTCGTCGGTGCGTCACGACGCATGCGAAGCGTGCGACACCACGCCCCGCAACTGCAATTCCTCGGCCCGGTGGCAACTGGCGAAATGGTTGGGCTCCACCTCCCTCTGCTCGGGCGTTTCCGTCCGGCACTTGTCGATTGCATAGGGGCAGCGGGGATTGAAATAGCAGCCGGGTGGCGGATTCGCCGGATCGGCCACTTCTCCCTGCAGCACAATGCGTTCGGAACGGAGGCGCGGGTCGGGCTTCGGCACGGCGGAAAGCAGGGCTTCGGTGTACGGGTGGAGGGGGCGGGTGAACAGCGCTTCCGTCTTGGCCGTCTCCACGATGCGGCCGACATACATGACCGCCACCCGGTCGGAAATATGCCGGACGACGGAAAGATCGTGGGCGACGAACAGATAGGTGAGGCCCAGTTGCTCCTGCAATTCCAGCATCAGGTTGAGAATCTGCGCCTGCACCGACACGTCGAGGGCGGACACCGGTTCGTCCGCCACCACCAGGCGCGGGTTCAGGGCGAGGGCGCGGGCGATGCCGATGCGCTGCCGCTGGCCGCCGGAGAAGGCGTGGGGGTAGCGGCGCATGTATTCGGCGCGCAGGCCCACCAGTTTTAAAAGCTGCGCCACCCGGTCGGCCCGGGCGGAGGAGCTTTTTTCGCCATGGACCAACAGCGGCTCGCCGACGATGTCCAGAAGGGTCATGCGGGGATTCAGGGACGCGAACGGGTCCTGGAAAATCATCTGCATTTCCTTCCGGAGCGGCTGGAACTCGCCGGAGGGAAGCGTGGCCAGGTCGAGAATGGCGCCTTTGGAACTGCGGTACAGGGCCGAGCCCTCGGTCGGGGTGATGGCGCGCAGGATGCAGCGGGAGGTCGTCGTCTTGCCGCAGCCGGATTCGCCCACCAGGGAGAGGGTTTCCTTCTGGCGGAGGAAAAAGGTCACGTTGTCCACCGCCTTGACGTTGCCGACCACTTTCTGCAACAGGCCGCGGCGAATGGGGAAATATTTTTTCAAGCCCTTCACGTCGAGGAGAAGGTCGTCCCGCATGGCGTTGTCTTTCACTCTTTTTCTCCCTCGTACAGAAAGCAACTGGCCCGCTGGCGTTCGTTCACCTGCACGAGCGCGGGTTCCGCCTTGTCGCAGCGGCCGGGCACGTAGGATTCGCAGCGGGGGTGGAACGGGCAGCCGCCGGGCCGGTTGTACGGATGGGGAATGGAGCCGCTGATGGTGGGCAATTTGACCCGGGGCTGGGAATCGATGCTGGGAATCGATTGCAGGAGCGCCTTGGTGTAGGGATGCAGGGGGCGGTGGAAAATGTCGTCCACCGGCCCTTCCTCCACCACGCGGCCGAGGTACATCACCACCACGTCGTCGGCCATTTCCGCCACCACGCCGAGGTTGTGGGTGATGAGCATGATGGCCATGTTGTTTTCGTTCTGCAGCTTCCGCAGCAGATCGAGGATCTGCGCCTGGGTCGTCACGTCGAGGGCGGTGGTCGGCTCGTCGGCGATGAGGAGGCGCGGCTTGCAGGACAGCGCCACCGCGATCATGGCGCGCTGCCGCAGGCCGCCGGACAGTTCGAACGAATATTCGTCGATGCGGCGTTCCGGCTTCGGGATGCCGACGCTTCGGAGCGCTTCGATGCCGATTTTGCGGGCTTCCTTCCTGTTCACCGGCATGTGGAGCATAATCGCTTCGATAATCTGTTCGCCAATGGTGTGGACCGGGCTGAACGAGGTCATGGGTTCCTGGAAGACGAGGCCGATTTCCCCGCCCCGGATGCAGCGCATTTCCTGGCCGTTCGGGTTCAGCTCCAGCAGGTTGGTGGCTTCGCCGTCCGCCTGGTACAGGGTTATTTCGCCGCTCACGACGCGTCCGGGCTTTTCCACCAGGCGCAGGATGGTTTGGGTGGTGACGCTTTTTCCGCAGCCGGATTCGCCCACGATGCCGAGGGTTTTGCCTTTGGCGACATCGAAGGTGGCGCCGTCGACCGCCTTGACGGTTCCCTCGTCCTGGAAAAAGTAGGTTCTCACATCGCGGACCGACAGAAGCGTGTCCGTTTTGGGTACGCTGCTCATCCAACTCTCCTCAGACCTCTTATTTGACGATAACGGCCTGGTACGGCTTTTCATTGTTAATTGTTAATTCAAAAAAGGAAAAGCAAAACAGCATCGGAAATACGCAACGGGCGCTATTAACCATAAGGGTCCGCCGCGTCGCGTATGCCGTCGCCCATGAAATTGAAGGCCAGCACCGCGACGATGACGGGAAGCACGGGAATAAGGAGCCAGGGCGAAATGACCAGAGCCTGGATGTTCTGCCCGTCCTGCAGGAGAACGCCCCAGCTTATGGCCGGCGGCCGGAGGCCGAGGCCGAGGAAGCTGAGGGACGTTTCGGAAATAATCATGGCGGGAATCGCCAGGGTGGTGGCGGCGATGATATGGCTGACGAACGACGGCACCATGTGGCGGAAAATGATGCGCGGCTTGCTGCAGCCTACGAGTTCCGCCGCCATGATGAAGTCCTCGTGCCTGAGCGATATGAAACGGCCGCGGACGACGCGCGCCAGTTCCGTCCAGCCGATAAGGCTGATGATGACGGTGATGGCGAAGTAGATCTGCGTCACGCTCCAATGGCTCGGCAGCGCGGCGGCCAGGCCCATCCAGAGGGGAATGGTGGGTATGGATCGGAGGATTTCGATGGTTCTTTGCACAATCGTGTCGATGATGCCCCCGAAATACCCGGACATGCCGCCCAATGTAATCCCGAGGATAAGGCTCAAGGCCACGCTCACCAGGCCGATGGTCATGGAGGTCCGGGTTCCGTACATGAGCCGTGACCAGATGTCCCGCCCCTGCATGTCGGTGCCGAAGAGGAAGAGCGTTTCGCCCGGTTCCGCGTCCTTCACGGCGAACAGGTGCCTGTCCATGGGGATGAAGCCCAGAAATTTGTAGCTGAAGCCGTGGCCGAAAAATTCGATGTAGACCTTGCTGCTGGTGTCCGGCACGTATACCCGCTTGAACGTCATGGGGTCGCGGCGCCCGACCTGGCGGTACACGTAGGGCTTGAAGCTTCCGTTGTCGAACCAGTGGATGGGCTGCGGCTTCATCAGCGACCGCATCGCCTCCGACGCTTCCGGATCGACATAGGCGAGGAAATCGGCGCCGAACGAGACCAAATAAAACAGGAACAGGATGGCCGTCCCCGCCATGGCGAGCTTGTGCTTGCGGAAGCGCCACCACATGAGCTGCCATTGGGTGGCGACCGCGACCTTTTCCTCCGACTCGCTCACGTCGGCGGGCGGTTTCGCGCCCGCGGGTTCGCCGTCTTCCCGTTTCAGTTCTTCTTCGCTGTCGGACATCAGTTCCTCCCCCCCAGCCGGATGCGGGGGTCAACCCACATGAGAAGCAAATCGGATATGAACGTGCCGATGACCGTCATCACCCCGAGAAGCAGGATGATGGTTCCCGCCAGGAACATGTCCTGCGCGATGAGCGCCTTCAGAAGCAGGGGGCCCACCGTCGGCAGGCTGAGCACGAGGGAGACGATGAGGCTCCCCGAGACGACGTAGGGAAGGAGATAGCCGATGGTGCTGACGAACGGGTTCAGCGCCACCCGCACCGGATATTTCATGATGACCCTGCCTTCGGTCAGGCCCCGGGCGCGGGCGGTCATGACGTACGGCTTCCGCAGCTCGTCCAGAAGGTTGCTGCGCATGATGCGGATCATCTGGGCGGTGCCGGACACCCCCAGGACGACGGCGGGAATCGGGAGGTGCTTGATCAGGTCCCAGACCTTCGCCCAGCTCCAGCCCGCCTCCATGTATTCGGCGGAAAACAGCCCGCCCACATTGGCGCCGAAGTAGGCGAAGCCGACATACATGACGATGAGGGCCAGCATGAATCCGGGGACCGCCAGCCCGAGGAATCCCACGAAGGTGAAGATGTAATCCGCGATGGAATAGCGTTTCACCGCCGAATAGATGCCTATCGGCAGCGCCAATGCCCAGGTGAAGATGATGGCCGCTCCCGATATGACGATGGTCAGCCACAGGCGGTCGCCGATGACGTCCGCCACCGGGCGGCCCCAGTCCATCGCCATGCCGAAGTTGCCCTGGAGGATGAGGGTGAGCCAGCGGAGGTACTGGATATAGATCGGCTGGTCGAGCCCGAGCTGCTGGCGGAGCGCTTCCGCCTCGCCTTCCGACACGGCGCTGCCGGAGGCCGACATCGAGGCGATGTAGGAGGTGACGTAATCGCCGGGCGGCAGTTGGATAATGACGTACGACAGAATCGATATGGCGAAGGTGGTCAAAATCGCCATGAAGGCGCGCCGAATGACATAGGAAACCATAATGCTGTCCCCGCAATGAGAAATGATTATTCCATAATTGGAATAAGGGCCTGTCAGGAAATAACTATAGCAACTTTTCAACAGAAACGCAGCTATAGCGCATTCGATAAAGGCCCCGGTGCTTCATTTATTATCTGACAGAACCTAAGCGTGTGTGACAGCCCGTGAGCCGCCCCCTCACCCCGACCCTCTCCCCCTCACGGGGGCGAGGGGGAATACTGGGCGAACGGCAAAAGAAAAGCAAGCGTCCTTACTTTGTCGCTGCGGCCACCTACTCTCCCTCGCCCCCGGGAAGGGAAAAGGGAACGTAC
>JAVBRW010000268.1:0-4284 GCA_031547475.1 Planctomycetota bacterium | reverse complement strand
GGCGTGCGCGTGCGATTTGACGTGGTCGCGGGGAACGGCGGGTAGTGAGGCCTCCCAAGGCACCCCGGGGATTATCCTGACCGGAGATCCCCACCACCACCCGACCCTTCGGGCCCCGGGCAGGATCCGCCGGGGCTTCCGGACCTTTTCTTTGGAAAGGAACGGGGATGTCCATCGTGCTCGATTTTTTTCATTCCTTGATTCCGAGGGTTTTGCCGCGCGCGCCGCAAACATCTTGCGAAACTCCGCCCAAATCCCTAAGCTTGCACTATCAACTTTTATCGCACAGGACGGAGACGACAATGCCAGTTTTTCTTTATGGATCGAAACGGAACATTGCGGCAATCGGAATGCTCGCGGCGCTGACGGCGGCGCTGGCCATATGCCTCGCCCCCCTGCCCGCCTTCGCGGGCGAGCCAAGCGGCGACGAGGAGGAACAGATCGATTTCGACGCGCTGGCGAACGTGTTCCGCAAACACTGCGTCCGCGTCTACGTCAACGGCAAATCCCACGCCGGCAAAACGCCCTCGGTGGGCGATTTCGCATCCGACATCGGGAACGAACGCCCCACCCTCCTGGGCGGCTACTGGTGGGACGATCGCCACGTCATCGTCGAGGATCCGGTCATCCACGACCGCTACATCCGCTCGGTGGAAATCGGCCTGCCCTTCTCCGACCACCGCTACCCGGCGCGGGTGGCGGGCCGGTTCGTCAAAATCCCCGCCCTCCTGATCGAAGTGCTGCCGGGCGAGGGGGGCCTGCTGCCGCAGGCGTTCCCGCTCGAGTTCGCCGACGGCGATCCGGAAGAGGCTCCCGCCCTGTCGTACGTGTGGGACAACGGCGAATGGCGCATTCGCGGCGACATGTGGCATGGCCCCGTCGCCGTCACCGACTCCGGCAAGCAAACCATGGAGCTGGGCGCCACCGGCGTCATGTTCTCCGAGGAAGGCGTGGCGTTCGGCCTGGCCTTCGGCGACCGCATCGACACCGGAGGCGACTCCTGCGACTGGAGCGGCGCCGAGGTTCGCCGCTCCCCCATCCTGACGGCGGACGAAGCGGAAACGTTCCGCCGCCGCTACCAGGATCGCCTGGCCTCGTCCGTCCTGGAAACCCGTTTCCATCTTCGCGTCAGGATCGACGACGACGACGAGGAAGACAACACCTGGATCGGCCTGGACGACGAAGATTCCGCCGGCGCCACCGAAATCAAGGCGGCCGGGCTGGTGGTCGGGCCGAAGCATTTGTTCGTCCCGCTCCAGCTCAACGCCGAGGCCATCGCCCGCATCGAGGACATAACCGTGGCGGCGCCGGACGGGAAGGAGCTGAACGCCCGCTTCGTCGGCGCCTGCCGCGAATACATGGCGGTGGTGCTGGAGACGGAGGAGGAGCTGCCCGCCCACAACCCGCCGCGCGGCTTCGCCATGCTGAACCCGCTGATCGTGCCGGACGAGTCGTTCCAGCCGCGGGATCCGGCGGCGGCCGGGCTCGACCGCGAATATTTCCACCGCTGGCGCGTGGATTACGCGCTCGGCCGCCGCCGGGAGACGGTCGATTACGATCGCTGGCTCGGCACTTTCCGCGGCTTCCGGGGCGACTCGACCGTCCTGACCGAAACGAACGAGGAGGACGGCGCGCTGGCCCTGGACGTCCACGGCAACCTGGTCGCCGTCGCGCTGACGCCCCGGGTCATGCCCGACCGCTCGGAAGACAGCGACATGATCCGCCCCTCGACCGGATTCCGGCCGCTCGGCTTTATCCACAAACAATTGCAGTCGCCGGAGGTGTTCGACGCCTCCATGGCGCCGGTGGACGAGGAGGAAGGCAAGCGGCTTGTCGATCTCGGGGTCGAGTACCAGGGCCTGGACGCCAACACCTCCCGCCTGTTCCACGCCGCCACCGAGACGCGGGGCGGAAAAATCGGCATGCTGGTGACCTATGTCTATCCGGGCTCCCCGGCCGCCGCCATCGGCCTGCGGGAGCACGACGTGCTGCTCCGCCTCTTCCTGGACGGCAAGACGGAACCGGTCGAACTCAGGGCCGACGACACCACCTCCGGCGCCACCTTCGATTTCGAGGACATGTCGGCCGAGGCGATACAGCAGACGCTGGCGATGATGCCGCCGCCGTGGCCGCCCCGCGACAACAATTTGTCGAAAATCCTCACCGCCGCCGGCGTCGGCCGGGGCGCCCGCCTCGACTACCTCCGGGAGGGCGAGCTGAAACAGGCGTCGTTCGTCACCGCCTATTCCGATCCCGACTACCGGAACGCCCCGAAGGACAAATACAAGGCGCTCGGCTTCACCGTCAAGCCGATCACCTACGAAGTAGCCCGCTTTTTCCGCCGCGACGACAAGGCCGGGGTCATCGTCTCCAAGGTCGAGGAAGGCGGCAAGGCGTCGGTCGCCGGCATGCACCCCTACCTTCTCATCACCCGCGTCGACAACCACAAGGTCGAAGGCCCCGCCGATTTCCGCCGCCGGGTGGAAGGGTTCGAAAAAGGCGGCCAGGGCACTATCGAACTGACGGTGGAGGCATTCGGAAAAACGCGGCTGGTGAAGGTTGAGCAGAGGAACCCATAGTTTGAATTCACAATTCACGATTCACAATTCACAATTATCCTTCCAGCCGCGTTGTGCGAGTAAAACAAGCGTATTTCGGACACAACGCGGATAGAAGAATAATTGTGAATTGTGAATCGTGAATTGTGAATTGTGAATTCCCAAAAAAGGGGGAGTCGCATGTTCAAGATCATGACCGCGGATCAGGCCGTCGGACTGGTGAAAAACGGCGACTGCGTCGGCATCAATTCGTTTCTCGCCCTGTCGAACCCGGAGCACCTGCACGCGGCGCTGGCCAAACGCTTCGCCGACACCGGCCAGCCGAACGAACTGCGGCTGTTCTGCGCCGCCGGCTTCGGCGGCTGGGACGAGAAGCGTTTCGCCGATCCCTACATCGCCGGCGGCGCGGTGAAGGAAATTGTCGCCGGCCATTTCGCCAGCATGCCGGCGGCGGTGCGGCTGGCTTTGGGAAACAAAATCGAGGCCTATAACCTGCCCCTGGGCGTCCTGTCCCACGCCGTCCGTGCCGCTGCCGGCGGGCAGGAAGGCCTGCTGAGCGAAGTGGGGATCAACCTGTTCGCCGATCCGCGGGTGGGCACGCCGGCGCTGAATGCGCGCTCGACCCGCAAGCTCTTGAGCGTGGTCGAGGTGGAAGGCCGCGAATATCTGTATTACAAAACGCCCAAGTTCGACATCGCCTTCATCAAGGGCACCACCGTCGATCCAAGCGGCAACATCTCCTTCGAAAAGGAATACCTGACGGTCGACGCCCTCGCCCTCGCCCAGGCGACCAAGGCCAACGGCGGCAAAGTCGTCGTCCAGGTCGATCGGGTCAGCCATTTGTTCCAGCGGCCGCGCACCGTGGTGGTGCCGGGCATTCTGGTGGACGCGGTAGTGGTGACGGACGAGAGCGACAACGTTCTGCCGTATTTCCCGTCCATGTCCGGCGACATCCATGTGCCGCCCACCCACATGGATTATTACATGTCCCTCCTGCCCGCCTCGCGGAAGCGCCTGGACACGGGCGACCGTTCCGCCGACATCATAGGCGAGCGCGCGGCGCGGGAGCTCCGGCCGGAGCAGGTGGTGAACATCGGCATCGGCATTCCGGAAATGGCGGGGAAATACGCGTCGAAGCTGGGCATATTGAAGGATATCGTCACCACGGTCGAGGCCGGGGGCATCGGCGGCCTGCCGGCGCCGGGCGTCGCCTTCGGCGCCACCATCGGCGCCGACATGATTTGCGACATGGCGGCGCAGTTCGATTTCTACGACGGCGGCGGGCTGGACATCTGCTTCATGGGCGGGCTGGAGGTGGACGCGGCCGGCAACGTCAATTCGCACCATCCGGAAAACGGCTATGTCGGCATCGGCGGTTTCGCCAACATCACGAACCGCACAAAGAACATCGTCTTCTGCCTGACCTTCACCGCCAAGGGCCTGATTGCCAGGCAGAACGGCGCCGGGGTGGAAATCGAGGCCGAGGGAAGCGTGCGGAAATTCCGGAAAAACATCCGCGCCATCAGCTTTTCCGCGAAAAACGCGCTGAACAAGGGCCAGCACGTCCTTTACGTCACCGAACGCGGCGTGTTCAAACTGACCCCGAACGGGCTGCAATTGATCGAGGTATTTCCCGGCATCGACGCGAACCGGCAGATTGCGGGAATGCTGGATTTCGAATTGGCGGGGCGATGACGGTCTTACCGTTTCAGCCCCAGCGCCGTCT
>JAVBRW010000293.1:0-8055 GCA_031547475.1 Planctomycetota bacterium | reverse complement strand
GGAATCCTCGATATGGATGGTAATGGGCTTGTCGTCCGTGATGAGGCCAAGCTCCGGATGGGGAATGCTGCCGTCGATGCATACCACGCCGTTGCTGGTGAAACGGTTGATGTAAACGGCGCACTCGATGTCGGGAGGGGAGGAAGTCTGCCCGATTTCCAGACTCATGCCGTATTGCGGCCAGGATTCGCAGCCCTCGATGTCGGCCGTATAGTTGGTGCCGCCGGGGGAGGTGACGGTGATTGTCTTGCCCTTGAGAGCCGCCGCCACACGGTCCACCACTTTGCGGTTTTCCACAAAGTCGGTGAACAGGCCGCCGCTTTCCTCCAGCATGCGCATGTCGTAATCGCAACAGTTCAGATCCCGCGTACCGCCCTTGCAGGCGTTTTTCTTCGCGAGGGTATGGGAAAGGGACAGGGTGGTGGCGCGGAACATCACATCCGCCTTGAGCATAGCCTCCGCAACCAGGTCGTTGGGCTCTTCGCCGTGCATTTTAATGTCGGGCATATAGATGAGGCACCTGTTTTCAAACCCCATCTCCTTGAGGGTCTCCCAAAAAGCCATGCCGATTTCCAGGCTGGTTTCATCGGTGATGACCAGGATGTTTTCTTCCTTCTTGCATTCGGAGCAGGTCGTGATGAGCGTATGGCATGCTTTGTAAATCTTACCCATTTGTTTTCCTCTCTTTAGGCGGTTTTCAATTTCCGATTGGCTAAATACTTTGGAAGCATGACGGAAAGAGCGCAGCCTATGCCCAAAATATCCGTCACGAATCCGGTGTCGATCAGCAGAAGCGCGGCCGCGCCCATTAGCAAGCGCTGCAAAACGCCCAGTTTGACCAGGTAATAGCCCTCCAGGGCGCAACACAGGGCATAGATCCCGAATGACGCCGTCATGATTGCCTTGACAATGCCCAGGGGCGATCCCATGAGGCAAAGCTCATTCCCGTATACGAACATGAACGGGAGAATATAGCCTGCCAGCCCCAGCTTCCACGCCACGAATCCGAGCTTGAAGGCGTCGGTCTTGGCCAAACTGGCGGCCGCGAAAGAAGCTGTTGCAACCGGGGGCGTAATGTTGGAGAGAATGCCGAAATAGAACACGAAGAGATGGGCAACCAGCGGGACGATCCCCATATCAACCAAAGCGGGACAGACAAGCACGCTGAGGATGATGTACACGGAGGAGGTTGTCATGCCCATGCCCAGGATCAAGCCCGCGACAGCGGCCAACACCAGCAGGACAATCTGGTTTCCGCCGGCGATTGCCACCAAAAGACTGGAAAATTTGATGCCAAGGCCGGTCAGAGAGAGAGAACCGATGATGATGCCCGCCGTGCCGCAGACGATACCCACGTCCAGGACGCTGTATGCCGTTTTTTCGAATACCTCCAGAATCTTTCTGGGGGTAAAACGGCTTTCCTTGCGGAACATAGACAAAATGATCAGGGTGCCGGAGGCATAGAGGCCGGCGCGGATGGCGGACCAGCGGAATACGGTCAGGAACAGGATCAGCAGAATCAACGGAAGCAGCATGTAACCCTGCCGCAAAAGCAAAACCCGCGCCTTGGGAATTTCGGTGTAGCCGTCAATGCCGCCGATATTGTCCCGGCGGGCGCGAAGATCGATGGTGAACCAGACGGTCAAATAGTAGAGTATCGCGGGCACCAGGGCGGCGGTCGCAATTTCCACGTAGGCTTTGCCCAAAGTTTCCGCTATGATGAATGCGGCGGCGCCCATGATCGGCGGCATAAACTGGCCGCCGGTGGACGAGACCGCCTCCACGGCACCCGCGAACTCCGGCTTGTAACCGCTCTTTTTCATGAGCGGGATTGAAAACGTGCCGGTCGTCATCACGTTTGCGGCGGCGCTCCCGGAAATCATGCCGAACAGACCGCTGGCAAGACAGGCGATTTTTGCGCTCCCCCCGCGGAGTCTACCCGTGAGAGCGATGGCCAATTGCATGAAAAAATGGGATGCGCCGGATACATCCAGGAATGTTCCGAACAGGCAAAACAAGAAGATATACGTTGCCGAGGTGCCGGCCACCATACCGAATATGCCTTCCGTTCCCATCGCCAGTTGCGAGACGATGCGTTTAACGGAATACCCCCTGTGAGCGATGGCGGCGGGCAGATAGGTCCCGAACAAGGCATAGAGAATAAACATCGCGCAAATGACAGGCAACGCCCACCCGAGTTTCTGCTTAATCGCAACCAGGACCAAAATGACCAGAACGGCCCCGACAATGACATCCAATTGTCGCGGATTTCCGACGCGCATCAGCAATCCCGCATAATTAACCGCTATATAGGAGAAGGAGAGAAGGGAAAGCGCGCCGAGAAGCGAACTGATCATAACGCCCAACGGGCGCGTTTTTCTATTGCACGCGATAAGCAAAAAAATCATTGTCGTGATCAGCCCGACGTGGATGCTTCGATGTCGAAGCGGAGGCAATAGTCCGAATATGCAGGTGTATACCTGGTATGTCGTCAGAATAATGGCAAGCGCGGCCGTTATGTACCTGGCAACGGTCTTGTATTTACCCAAGCCACTGTTTTGCGCATCCGCCGAGAAAACCGATTCCTCGGATTCATCGGTGTTCTCGTTGGGCATGGCATTCGGTTCATCAGCCATAGGAGTTCTCCAATTTCTATTTGCGGTCCGCTGTCCAATGGGCTGTGGGATGATGAAAACAGTGGCGGGCGGGTCATTGCGCGTCGGCGCGTACATTTGCGCCAACGCGTGCATATGCGTCGGATAGAAAAAGGGGAGGATCAAGCTTCCGGAATTTACTTCCAGATTTCTTTATAGTACCGTGCGGCGCCGGGGTGGAAAGGTACTTTGCCGTCTTCAAAGAAAGGCTTTGTCGAGTCGGCGCTCCAGGCTTTTCCTTCCGCATGGACTTTGGAGATCTCTTCTTTGCTTTCGCACAAGGTTTTCGTGATCCGGTAGGCTGTTTCCTCGTCCAGAGCGTTATTGCAAATCAGCACCATGGGCATGGACACAAAATACGCGTCTTCGTCCTGCCCCTTATAGGTTCCGGCGGGAACCGTGCTTATGGTGTAGGATGCGTTTCTGGCCAGGATGGCCGCGTTTTTCTCTTTTTCTTTCAAAGAGATGAAGTTGACGTCCGCGTTCACGGTCAATTCCATAATGCCCGCCATGGGTATGGAGCCCGCGCCGGAAAACACGTCAAGGTGACCGTCCTTGATTGCATCGACCTGCTCGCTGATGGAGATGGAGTTTTTATTGAGGCTGTTGATATCGATCCCGTAAGCTTCCGCAACCGCGTTCATGGCGTACGAAGCCGAGGTGCCATTGGAGGGCCAACCGCAGCGCTTGCCGACAAAGTCTGCGGGAGTGGTGACGCCGGAGGCCTTGGACGCAAGCATGTACACGATGTTCATGTTGCCCACCAGGAGGAGACTGAGGTTGTCCAAAGGCGTCTCGAAACCTCGGCTGGCGTCTCCTTTCAACGCGGCGATCAAGCCATCCAAAGCAACAGTGCCCATAACGTCGGCGGATTCCGTTACATACCAGAAATTGTCGCCGACGTTGGTCGCTTCGCTGGTGAAGGTAATGCCCTTGATCTTGTCATTCAGAACAGTGGTCATTCCGGCGCCGATGTAATAAACCGTGCCGCCGCTATTTCCGGTCACCATGGACATGTGGGTGGGCATATGCCCGGCCTTTTGCGCGATCTTTGATTTAGAGGGAGGTGGTGTGGATTTTTGCGCTGCGCTGGAGTCGTGTGCAACCAAGCCGAACAGCATTGGCAAGGCCAGTAGAACAGATAATCTGCGTTTCATTTTCTTCCTCCTTTTACTCTGGCTATGCATAGCGCGTTATGCGCTATGTCCCTGTAGGGATGATTGGCGAGGGGGTGGAATGCCGTCAGTGGCCGGCCGGAAAATAACGCATGCAAAATTGTATGCTATAATAATAAATATAGCATGCAATCAAGCGGATGTCAATTGTATTTTTATTATTCAAGCAAAATTGCAGAAGAGATACAATGCCTGTGTTATCATAACCATATAACCGGCTGGGTATGCGATGATATTGCATGCAATGTTGAAAAGTCTATTGACATTATCTATTGTTACGATTAGTTTAGAATCAAGGACAACGCAAAAGGTAAACGTTCAATACTATTGCGTCGCGTGACGGCCGATTACCGCAAAGGGCGATAGGTGACAGCATATGCGTACTAAAAGTAGAAAACCGGAAGTATCCTCGATCCACAAAGCTATATCCGAAAAAATCATGTCGGGGGAATACTCGGCAGGCTATCGCTTGGTGGAGGCGGAATTGGCGGCTACTTTCAAGGTTAGCAGGACGCCTGTCCGCATCGCGATCGAGCGTCTTGTCTTGGAGGGGCTCGCGATGCACACTCCGAACAAGGGCGCGGTCGTTCGCCGGATGACCATAGACGAAATTCGGGGGCTTTTTGAGATAAGAGCGGTCAACGAAGCGTTGGCCGCCCGATTGGGCAGTCAAAATATTCGAAAAAAGGATCCCGTAATCCTGAAAGAAATATTGGAAAAAATGAAGGATGCGATTGCGGCCGAAGATCTGCAAATGTACTATACGCTGTCCGGAAGAATACACGGCCACATCAGAGAAATGGCCAATAACGAATTCCTGGTGGATATTATCAACCGGGTATACACCCTTACCCGAAGTTATCATGTCAATATTCTGCGTTTGCCGGGGAGAATCTCCACTTCCTACGAGGAGCACAAGCAGGTTGTGGATGCGGTGCTAAGCGGCGATGCCAAGCTGGCGGAACAAACCATGCTCAACCATATCGCCAAAGTTGCCGATTTTTACTATGACCCCAAAAACAGGCTGTTTCTGTACTCCCTGTCGCAATTGAATTGGTGATGCGAGAAAGTACAGCCGCAAAATGCCATTGGTGTTTTCGTTCACGCCGCGCTTCCAGGAGCTCTCCGGACGGGCGAAGACGGCCAAAATAAAGCTAATCCTGCGATGCGACTGTTGTGGGTGCGGTTCCCACAACAGTCGCGTCGTAGGATTAATCGCGAGCGGGATCGTCGGCTTGCTGCCGGCACCCCAGTTTCCGCCATAGCGTTGTCCGGCTTATGCCCAGTAGTTTGGCGGCGCGAGCTTTGTTGCCGTTGGTCTTCGCCAACATGTCCATTATTTTTTGCCGGGTGACTTCTTCAATGGTCGTGGGCGGCATTCTTTCCGATTCTTCCGGAGAGGATTCGGCATATCCGCCCAAGGCGAGTTCCACTTCGGTCGCGTCCACCCGATGCGATGCCGACAGGATCATGATACGCTCGCAGACATTCAGCAACTCGCGGATGTTCCCCGGCCACCGGTGCGCCCTGAGCGCCATTACCGCCCCCGGGCTGAGCCGCACCTGATGGCAGCCCAGTCGCCGCGCGGCCTCCTCGAGAAACGCCTCGGCCAGGATCGTGGTATCGTCCCGCCGTTCCCGGAGGGGAGGGATGGCGATTTCGAGGGTGTCCAGACGATACAGCAGATCTTTTCGAAAAAGCCCTTTTTCCGACATCGCCCGCAGGCTCTTGTTGCTGGCGGCGATGACGCGCACGTTCACCGGAATGATCCGATCGTGTCCGAGGCGCATGACTTCGTGTTCCTGCAGGACGCGGAGCAGCCGCCCCTGAAGGGCGATGGGAATCTCCGACACTTCGTCCAGGAAAAGCGTCCCGTTGTTGGCCAGTTCGAAAAAACCGGCCTTTCCGGAAGGGCTGGCGCCGGTGAACGCTCCCTTGACATAGCCGAACAGCTCGCTTTCCAGCAGGTTTTCGGGCAGTGCGGCGCAATTGATGGCCACGAAAGGGTTGTTCCGCCGCCGGCTGGCGTTGTGAATGCTTTGCGCGAAAACTTCCTTTCCCGTCCCCGTTTCGCCCAGCAGGATCAAGTTGGCGTCGACCGAACTGAATTTGATCGCTTTCAGGATGGTCTCCTTGATGGCGTCGCTCGTCCCCAGGCAGCGATCGAAAGTATAGCGGGCGGTGAGCCTTTTCTGGTGCATGGTGGTCCGGACGTGGCCTTCGACTTCCTGCAGGTTGCTGACCGTCTGAAAAAGCGACACTCCGCCCATGAGCTCGCCGTCGACGACGATGGGGGAAAGGTTTTCCACCAGCGCCCCGTGCTTGCCCCGGGAAAGGGCTCCCAATTCCTTGCAGCCGCCGGCCAGCAATTTCGGCAGGCCCGATCCGGGAAACGCTTCGGCAATCTTTTTCCCCAGCGGCGCATTGTCCTCAAACCCGAGCATGGTGCAGCCCGCCGTGTTTATCGAAGTCACTACGCCGTTGTTGTCGACGGCTATCATGCCCTCGCTCAAGCTGTTCATGATGGTTTTGGTTTGTTCGGCCAATGCGCGTTCGCGCAACGCCACCGCGACAGTGCGCTTCGCCTCATCCATGGCCTGCCGGAGAGAAGCTTTTCCCGACTCGATCAGCACTCCCTTGACATCAAAGCCGCCCGCCATGTTCACAACCGTGCTTCCGCCGGCGATAACGTCGAATCCCAGTTCCTTGCTGTGGCACAGGAATTCGTGGATATCCCCTTCCGTCTCGACAGCCTGGCAGCACAACCGCATGCCGAGCGATTCGGCCACGGATTGGGCGCCTTCAACCAGGCTCATGGTTCCGGCCACCCCGATTTTGTTTGCGCGCGACGCCTGCTTGCACCTGTGCAAGGCATTGACCACGTCGTACCCGGTAATGACCAGCTCGACGAGCGGGATAGTTTTCCCGACCCTTTGCTGCAATGCATAATAGACCAGCCCGCGGCTGATGACGCCATCGCAATCCAACTCCAGGGAGTCTACATCGCTTACCCTCTTTATCTGGTGAAAAACAAGTTGTATCCCTATCATGCTTTTTTCACAAAGTATCTCATCCGCTATGGTCGCCATATTGGCATTTGTCGTCACAAGGGCAAACTTCATCATAAGTTATACCTTGAAAGAGTCGGAGGAATATCCAAATTGTGCAAAACCATGTAATGCGCAATTTGTATTGTCAAGAAAAGAAGTTGCAAAATGGAACGCGTTACGTTACATAAACAAAATCCATGTAACAGCCATACTTCCAGTTTACCTGATGCCAAAGATTATTTTCCATAAAAAAAGCCCTTTTTTAAAAAACACTCAAGTGTGCATTTCTTTACCTTCTATCTGGTTAGAGTGAGTAGGAACAAATATGATTACGCGGGGAGACTTGTGAAATTATATCGATAATCGCGGAAACGGAAAAGGATTTGCTTTATTGTCTTCAGGTGACAGCGATACGCCACTCTTTCGCAAATCCCGCGGGGATGCTCCAATAATTAGAAATCGCTGCAATTGCTTACTATTTATTGTATTATACGTTCGTCTCCCATGACAAGGCAATCACGATACAATAAACTGTAGTTTTGCCTGACTTGCACAAAACGATTGAATAGCAACACTACACTCTCAAAAAATCGCCCGCATCCCGAATCAGCGTGCACTGCGATGTGCCCATATTGACACATTGCATAGCTATAGATGCACATGTTAAAAGCGAAAATTTATTTTTTCTGCCATGCAATTTGTTTGTGTTGCGCCTGTCTGACGATCTGTTGAAGGAGATGGCATGAAATTGAATCGCCAATCGGGCCGCGCCCTGGCCGAGGCAATCCGAAAAGGGGAGGTTTCGGCTTGCGAGGTGGTCGGTGCTTGTCTTGGGCAAATCCACAGAAGGGAACCGGAGATACACGCGTTCGCATTTCTCGACGAGGAATTGGCGATGCGCCGGGCGAGGGAGGCCGATGCGCGCCAGGCGGCGGGAGAACAGTTGGGCCCGCTCCACGGCGTGCCGGTCGGGATCAAGGATGTTTTCGACACGTTCGATCAACCAACCCAGTACGGCACCGTTTTCTACAAGGGTTACCAGCCGCAGGCCGACGCGTTTGTCGTGTCGCTCCTGCGCCAGGCCGGCGCCATTGTGCTGGGAAAAACCACCACCACCGAGTTGGCGACCCCGTGCCCGGGTCCCGCCCGGAATTCCCACGACCTCGCCCGCACGCC
>JAVBRW010000402.1:0-6489 GCA_031547475.1 Planctomycetota bacterium | reverse complement strand
TTGAACAACTGCGCCTCGAAACCGACGTAATAGACCAGCTTGTAATCGCTTTTTCGCAGCATGAACACGCTATTGTCGAAACCGACGGCATGGTATTCGGAAAACACCGGCCGATCCTCGGTGAACTCGCCACGCGCGATTTTGAACAACGACACGCCCGGCAACTTGGCGTCCTCCGGCTTCGGCCGGGTGCCGGTGCAGTCGAGGACGGACAGGAAAATGTCGATATCGAATTCATCCTGTATTGCAACGCTCCCCCGGATTACGGGGACACGTAACGCAATTGAACCGCCAATTGCGCAACATGTCCCCGCAATCCAAAGCTATGGACTTTCACTTGAAAGAAATGAAGGGAAAATTTATTTTTTCCAAGGTTGTGCTTGACAAAAAAACCGATAACCATACTATTCTTTGCTGTGAAAAACGGCGGGACTTTCCCGCCGCGATTGTTTTGAAGTGGGCGACTAGCTCAGTTGGCTAGAGCACCAGCTCGACAAGCTGGGGGTCACTGGTTCGAGCCCAGTGTCGCCCACCATTTTTTCACCGGTGATTTGCCGGTCTCCGCGCCCTGAAGTATGGGCGCCGCCCGGGGTGGGAGCGCCCTCCCTTCCTTCGGGTTGAATAGAGCGGACACGACGTGTCGGCATAAAAGGGTGCAGACCTCCGGTTGCAACGCACATCCGGCCTGGAGCCTTTCGGCTTCCGGGCTTTATGTACAGCGTTCCGCCCTGCGCCTGCCCGCCGCCTTCGCTTCCGCCAGACCGATTGATATGAGGTAATGCTTTAGAAAGCGAGCGGCAGCATGATCACGATTACCCTTCCCGATGGCAAGGCGTTGCATTTGGACGCGCCCATGACGCTGGCCGACATCGCCGGCAAAATTTCCCGCGATCTCGCCAAAAAAGCCCTGGCCGCCGATGTCGACGGCGTCGCCATGGATTTGACCGCCACCCTGGACAAGGACGCCGCCGTCCGTTTCATCACCCCCGACACTCCGGAAGGCTTGGACATTATCCGCCACTCCGCCTCGCACATTCTCGCCGAGGCGATTCTGCAGTTGTTCCCCGGCACCAAGTTCGCCTACGGCCCGGCCGTCGAGGACGGCTTCTATTACGACGTCGACGCGCCGACCGTCATCACGGCCGAGGATTTGCCGAAGATCGAAAAGGCGATGCAGAAAATCGTCAAGGCGAACAAGCCGTTCGTCCGCCACGAACTGACCCGGGCCGTTGCCGAGGCCCAGTACAAGAACGACGAGTACAAGCTCGACAACATCGCCCGCGCGCAGGGCGACGTCATCAGCTTCTATACGCAGGGCGATTTCTCCGATCTGTGCCGCGGCCCCCACGTGCCGACGGCCGGCAAGGTCGGGGCGGTGAAAGTCATGAGCCTGGCCGGCGCCTACTGGCACGGCGACGCCAGCCAGAAGCAACTGACCCGCGTCTACGGCACCGCCTTCTCCACCAAGGAGGAGCTCGACGCCCACCTCAAGAAACTCGAGGAAGCCAAGCGCCGCGACCACCGCGTCATCGGCAAACAGATGGATCTGTTCTCCACCGAACCGGACGTCGGCCCGGGCCTTATCCTCTGGCATCCGAACGGATCGATGATCCGCCACGAGGTCGAGGCATTCTGGAAGGAAGAGCATATCAAGCGCGGCTACCAGATTCTCTACACCCCGCACATCGCGTCGGAAGCGATTTACAAGCGTTCCGGCCATCTCGAAAACTACGGCGACATGATGTACAGCCCGATGGACATCGACGGCAGCCCCTACCGGGTCAAGCCGATGAACTGCCCCGGCCATATCCTCATCTACAACTCGAACGTCCACAGCTACCGCGAACTGCCGTTCCGCTGGTGCGAACTCGGCACCGTCTACCGCTACGAGCCGTCCGGCACGCTCCACGGCATGCTCCGGGTGCGCGGCTTCACCCAGGACGATTCGCACATATTCTGCACGCCCGAACAGGTCGAGGACGAGATCAACGGCGTTCTCGATTTGATGGAACACATGATGAAAACGTTCGGGTACAAGTACAAGGCTTTCCTCGCCACCCGCCCGGCCAAGTCCATCGGCACCGACGCGCAGTGGGAGACGGCCACCGGCGCGCTCCGGGCCGTTCTCGAGCGGCGCGGCATGCCGTACGAGGTGGACGAGGGCGGCGGCGTGTTCTACGGGCCGAAGATCGACATCAAGCTGGTCGATGCCCTCGGCCGCGAATGGCAGGGCCCGACCACCCAGCTCGATTTCAACCTGCCCGAACGCTTCAATGTCGAATACGTGGGCAAGGACAACGAACGCCACAAGGTGGTGATGATCCACCGCACCGTCCTCGGCTCGATGGAGCGCTTCATCGGCGGCCTGATCGAGCATTTCGCCGGCGATTTCCCGCTGTGGCTCGCCCCGAAGCAGGTCCGGGTGCTGACCGTCACCGACGCGGCCATCGCCTATGGCCGCGAAGTGGTGGAAAAGCTGCGCCGCGCCGGCCTCCGGGCCGATTTGGACGACCGGGGCGACAAGATCGGCGCCAAGATTCGCGAAGGCGAGCTGGCCCGCGTTCCGGTGCTCCTCATCCTCGGCGAAAAGGAAAAGGACACGGGCGAGGCGTCGGTCCGCCGCCGGCTCCAGGGCGATCTCGGCAGCCGGAAGGTGGACGAGCTGGTTCTTGAACTGGCGCAGGAGGTGCGGGAGAGGCGATTGCCTAACAAGAATTAACAATGAACACTGAATAATGATGATTCAATGATCCAATTAACAATTATTTTTCAATTTTGCGTTTGCGTCAAAGTCAATTGTTCATTAACTCATTAGCTCATCATTGTTCATTGTTAATTCTTAATTGTCAATTGCGGTGATGGGCGGCGCTCCGGCACATGTCGTGCAAAGCGCACAGGAAACCAACAGGGGAGGCTCGATGACTGGCAGCGGCAAGAAGGAACTCAGGCTCAACGAACAGATTCGCGGCGACGAGGTTCGGCTGATTGGCGAAAATGGCGAGGCCGTCGGGGTTGTTCCTTTGAATATGGCCTTCGACAAGGCCCGGCAGGCGGAGCTTGACCTGGTGGAGATTTCCCCCACCGCCAAACCGCCGGTGTGCCGCATCATGGACTATGGCAAGTACAAATACCAGTTGGCCAAGCGCGAGCACGAGGCGAAGCGGAAACACCAGACGTCGGAGCTGAAGCAGTTGCGGATCAAGTCGTTCCGCATCGAGGCGCACGACGTCGGCATCAAGCGGTCGAAGGCGCGGCAGTTCATCGAGGCCGGCCACCGCGTGCTGTTCATCATGATGTTCCGCGCCCGCGAGCATTCCCACGCCGATTTGGGCGAGCAGCTTCTCCTCGAGCAGTTCGCCAAGCCTCTCGGCGACGTCGCCAAGATGGACAGCCCGCCCCGCAAGGACGGCAAGAAAATGACCATGACCCTCGCCCCGGTGCCGAACCTGAAGCAGATTTTGGCGGCCCGCGAGAAGGAAGAGGGCAAGCGCAGGGCCGAGGAGGCGAGGCTCGAGGCGGAGAAGAAGGCGCAGGCCGATCTTGAGCGCATCACCCGTATTATTCCCAAGGACGCCGAAGGCGGCCTGGATGATGAGGAAGAGGACGAGCCGGACGACATGCAGGACGATGCGGACGAATCCTGAAGCGTTCGGCGATTGACAGGACGCGCCCAGGGGCGCGGTCCGGAGGTTGGGCCGGCGGCCGGTGGCCGCAGGCCGGCATACGAAAGGAAAGTGAGACATGCCCAAGCAGAAACCGTGCAAAAGCCTGGTCAAGCGGGTCAGGGTCACCCGCACCGGCAAAGTTATGGCCAAGGGAGCCGGCGGCCGCCACAAGCGCGTCCGCAAGAGTGCCGTTCAGAAGCGCCGCCTGTCGAAGATCCGGCCTCTGGAAGGCGCGGCGGTCAAGCAGATCCGCCTGGGTCTCGGCTTGATTTAATCCGGTTCCACACTGTTTATTGGCCAATCGAATCCGTCTCGCAACGCGCAGGAATACCCGGGGCTACGGGCGGATGCAATCTTAAGGAGTAAACGATGTCTCGTTCAACCACCGGCGTGGCGCAACACAAGAAACGCAAGGCCGCGATGAAAAAGGCCAAGGGTTTTGTCGGCGGCAGGTCCAAGCTGCGCCGCATCGCCCAGGGCGCGGTCATCCGGGCCGAAACCTACGCCACCCACGATCGCCGCAAGCGCAAGGGCGATTTCCGCCGCTTGTGGATTACCCGCATTTCCGCCGCCGTGCGGGCGCTGGACATGTCCTACAGCCGCTTCATCGAAGGCCTGGTCAAGGCCAAGGTGGAGCTCGACCGCAAGACCCTTTCCGAACTCGCCATCAATGATCCCGTTGCGTTCGCCCTGGTGGTGGACAAGGCCAAGGCCGCATTGGGAAAGTAATCCGTCCTGTGGTACGCAACACGTGGTGAGGGTTAAAGTGGTATGCAAGTAAGAAGCGGACCGGCGACGGTCCGCTTTTTTTTCGCGGTGCGCCCGGCAGGCCGCACCCGGATGGGGGAGGAGACTTCCCCTGCGGATCCGGATGACGGGAACCGTTGTCGGCGCTTCGGAAAAACATGCCCGCCTCGCTTGACTAAGTTATTTTATGGTTTATAATACCTCATATAAAAATAGGTAAGTAAATGTCGCGGCGCTGTCCGGCGCGTCTCCATTTCTGCGTTCCCTGGAGAACCGCCTGGCCGTCCGGGAAACGGAGTCTCTGAATAATGGCATTGAGCATAGGCTGCACGGCGGATATCCGCGAATTGAACCAGGAAACCATTCTTGCCGTCCTGCGGAAGCAGGGCAGCGCCAATATCGCCGAATTGGCGCGCCTTTCGGACATCAGTGTCGCCACCTGCTTGAAAATCGTCGCCGAGCTCATGGACATAGGCCAAGTCACCGAGCTCGAGGAGCGGGAGTACCGGGGCGGGCGGCCGGCCCGGCGCTACCGCTTCAACCCCGAGTACGCCCTGATCGCCGGGGTGCTGCTGAAGATATCTCGCCCCCAGGAGTGCCTGGTGTCGTTCGTGGCGGATCTGGCGGGAAGGATAATCCATTCCCAGTCTTCGCACATGGACGAAATCACTATCCCGGAGATTGAGAATCTCCTGGACGGGATGATCGCGAAGTTCCCCAATATCCGCGCCGTTTCACTTTCCATTCCCGGCATGGTCCACCAGGACGTCATTGGAACCGGCGATATACCGCGCCTCACCGACTTTCCCATCCGCCGCCACCTCGAGGCACGGTACGGCAAACCGGTCTGCGTGGAAAACGACATGAACCTCTGCGCGCTGGGCTACCACAAATGCAGCACGCTGCCTGAGGACGCCAGCCTTGCCTACCTCTTCTTCCCGCACGGATACGCGACCGGAGGCGGGCTGGTGATCAACGGCAAACTGGTCCGGGGCAAGAGCAGCTTCGCCGGGGAGCTGTCGTATATGACCTTTGTCGCCAAGCGGGACGAGTCGCGGCAACTGCTTTCCGCCCCGGAGAAATACACCGACTATATCGCCTACGTCGCCAAGATGCTCATGGCGGTGACGATCCTGGTGAACCCGGATCGGATGGTCCTGTCCGGCGACGATCTGGCCCAGGAGATGAAGAAGGATTTGTTGCTCTACTGCCTGCGGGACATCCCGGAAAAGCATTTCCCGGAAATCATCATCAAACGCCGTTACGACGACGACTGCATCTCCGGAATGTTTGTCCTCGCCATGTCCAACCTGGCGAAATACCCGCACCTGCTCGAATTCGCGCCGATGGATTTGGTCGCCGTGTGCTCCTAGGGTAGGACTGCGTCGGAGAGCCGCCGCCTCGTCGCTCATACGTTCCCAATACACCTTTCGCTCCGGCCATCTTCGACTGCGATGCATGGGCGAGGGGATTTTGTCTTCGCCGTTCCGTTTCACCGGCTTCCGAAGGAGAGGAATCATGATAACGCTACGCGGAAAGCAGATGCTGTTCATCGAAGCGCATACCCACGTCTGGGACAAGCTTCACGGCAGGCGCTTCGACACCATGACCAACGAGCCCCTGTCCTGCGGCCAGACCAGGATCGGCGACAAGGTTTTTCAATTCCTCCCCCCGGAATGGAACGATCTGCGCAGCCCCTTCGAGGTATACCAGGTATATGAAAAGAAGCTGGGATTCGACAAGGCGGTGCTTCTGCAAACGCCGTGCTATGGCATGCAGTACGAGTATGTCAACGCCATTATCGCGAAATACCCCGGCAAATACGCCACAGTCGGCATCCCCAACCCCCAGGACAAGAAATCCTACCTGGAGACGGCGAAATTGTGCCTGGGCGAGTATAAGTACAAGGGCTTGAAATTCGAAAGCCCCGACATCCCCTTCGACATGACGGCGCCGGAAAACGCCTTCGTGTTCGAAACCATTCTCGACTACGGCGCCTATTGCATGATCGATCTCGGCTGGGACGACGGCCCGAACGACTTTCCCAGCGACGACATGCGGACGGTGGTGAAACGCT
>JAVBRW010000412.1:0-7941 GCA_031547475.1 Planctomycetota bacterium | reverse complement strand
CGCGTTTCCTTTGGGCGTCGGCCGCCGCGCGCTGCTCTTCGGCGCGGGCGCGTTCGGCCTCGGCAAAGTTCCGTTGGCGGTCGGTCTCGGCCAGGGCGTCGACGGCGCGTTTCCGCTGCTCGTCCGCCGCCGCCCGCTGTTCGACGGCGACGGCGCGCTCGGACTCGGCGATCTTCCTCTGGCGCTCGGTTTCGACCAGCGCGTCCTCGGCGCGTTTCCTTTGGGCGTCGGCCGCCGCGCGCTGCTCTTCGGCAATGCCCCGCTGGCGTTCGGTTTCCACCAGAGCCGTTTCCGCCCGTTGGCGCTCTTTTTCCGCCTCTTCGCGGGCAAGGCGCTCCGCCCTGGCCTGCCGGGACACGATGACGGCCGCGCCGCCCGCCACCACGGCGGTGACGATGAGGAGAATGCCCGCCGCCAGCCCGAGCCAGCGCACCAGCCGCCGGCGGCTGTCCCGTTCGCGCCTGGCTTTTTCCGCCTTTTGGGCCAGTTCGGACGCTTCCGGCGCCGAACTTTTTTCGGCGAGGGTGAGGGAAAGATCGTAATCGCCCCGATCGAGCGCGGTCGCGGCGTAGGCGAGGCGGGTCTTGTCCGCCTCAATCCGGGCGGTCTCGTTCCCGTCCCACAATTCGAGCGCCTGCTCGAACCCGGTCATGGCCCGCAAATACTGATCGTAATCGCCCGACTCCCGCGCCCGGCACTGCCAGTCGCCGGCCAGCCGGGACAGTTCCAGCGATTCGCCGTGGGACTGGCATTCGCGGATGCGGGCGATGAAATCCTTGACCGACGGATGGCGCTTCACCGGGTTGGCGTGCATGGCCCGGAGCGCGACCTCGATCCATTCGTCCGCCCGATCGGTTTTTTCGATAGCGTTGTTCGCCGCGTTCCGCAGCGTCTCGTCGACGCCCTTGCCGGGGTGGGGCGGCTTGCCGGTGAGGATTTCGAACAGCACGGCGCCGAGGAGATATTGATCCGACCACGGACCGATGTCGGCGACGTTGCCGCGGGCCATTTCCGGCGCCATGTAGGCGGGCGTGCCGGCGAGCGCGTTGTCGGGCGTCAGGGGCTGGGCCTTGGTGCCCGGGCGCATGCCGACGGCCAGCCCCCAGTCCATCAGCATCACTTCGCCGAAATCGCCCAGCATGACGTTGTTCGACTTGATGTCGCGGTGGATTATCCCCTTGGCGTGGGCGTAGGCGACGGCGTTGGCGACCTGGCACAATGTTTCGATATTGTCCTTTTCCTGGCGGTCCTTCATGATTTTCCGCCAGTTGGCGCCCTTGACCTCCTTCATGGCGTAGAACAGGTTGCCGTCCTCGTCCTGGCCGAGTTCGTAGATGGGGACGACGTTCGGGTGCTCGAGCGAGCCGGTGGCGAGCGCCTCGAGGATGAATTTGAACCGCGAACCCCCGTCGTGGCGGTCGGGGCGGATCATCTTGACGGCGACGCGGCGGTCGAGGGACGCCTGCTTGGCGGCGACGATGACGCCCATGCCGCCTTGCCCTAATTTGCCGCCGAGCTGGTAGTCGCCCGGGTCGCTCGCGTCAAGCGCGGTGCCGCCGAGGGTGACCACCCGGTTGGCGCGGAGGGTGATGGTGGCGCCGGGCATGCTGACCTGCCTTGACGCCAGGCGGGTGGAGCTTTTCGACGCCGTTTCGGTCGAGACGTTTTCGGCGCCGGCCGCGCTCTCGCGCCTCAGGGTGAGGCCCGGCTCGCCCGACGCGGACCCTTCCGCTCCGTTGAACCAGAGCGTCCTGATCTCCTCAAGGCTGAATTGATTGTCGGGAGCCGTTTCGTCCATGCATGACCTTCATCGGTTGTTTTGCGTAATGGCGATTGAACCGCTCATCGTTCACATTCCGCTTTCCCTCATCGCCAACCCCGCCGCCCAGTCCCACGCCTCGCGCGCGTACGAATACGGCCTGGTCGTGATCCACAGCATGCCTTCCTGGCCGCTCGCCGCGTAGTCGCCGTCCATCGCGATAACCATCCGGTTCATCGGCCCGGGGAGGCGCCAGGCGCGGCCGTCCCATTTGCCGCCGGCCGTCATCGCCAGGACGCCGTCGTCAAGGCTTTCGACCCGGTGCGGCTCGATGCGGACGACGGTTCCGGACAGCCATTCCCCGCCCGAGGCGGGAAGAAAGCGCGCGGACTGGCCCGGTTCGTAGCGCTTGGCCGACGCCACATCGACGAGCGCCGCGACCGTCGGCTTTCCCGGATGGCGAATTCTGCCGAGGACGGCGCCCCGGGAGACGAACGCGCCTTCCCGAATCCACGGCTCCCACGTTTCGACAATCCCGTCGCCGGGGGCGGAAACCAGGCTCAAATCCTCGCGCCTCTGCCACACCTCGCTGGCCAGGGCCGATGCCGCCGCCCTCGCCTCGCGGGCGGACAGGAGCGTCCGGCCGGAATCGGAAAGCCATGCCGTGTCGGCCTGGAGGCGCGCCTCTTCGGCGGACCATGCGGCGCCGATGCGGGCGGCTTCCGTCTCCATCCGCCGCACCCGCGCCAGCGTCAGGCCTTTTTCGACCCGGTCGCCCTCCTTCGCCAGGGCGAGGACCACCTCTCCCGCCACGGCGGAAACCACCGGCGTTTCGCGGCAGCGGATGACGGCGGGCAAGCCGTTCCGCCGGGGGAGGCTCATGCCCAGCCAGGCCCCCAGGCCGAATAATGCGAGGCAGGTGACTATCGCCCGCCAGCCCATGTTTTTCCGCCTTGTCCACAAGCCGGCCAACTCGCCCGCCAGCGGCCGCAGCGCGAACGACCACCACACCGCCGCGAACATGGCGAGGCCGAACACTTTCGGGAACGTCCCGTACACCGCCAGGGCGATGGCCGAAAACAGCGTCAGCCGGTACAGCCAGGAATAGACCGCGTACGCCGCCAGGCCGCGCCGGCGCCAGCCCCGGATGGCCGGCTCGGGGTCGGGCGCGTCGATGCCCCAGAAAATTCGCCGCCAACTCCGGAGGAACAACCCGGTCGACCGCGCCCGCAAATTCTCCACCCGGAGGAGGTGGGACAGCATGTAATAGCCATCGAACCGGACGCCGGGATTCAGGTTCGTCGCCAGGGTCGACGCCAGCGCGGCGGTGGCGAACACCAGGCACAAATCCTTTCCCCGGCCGGACGGCGCCAGCGCCCACATCGGCAATGCCAGCCCGGCGACCGCCGCCTCCACCAGAACGCCCGCCGCCGCCACCCGGAAGCGTTGCCGGCTCGGCAGCCGCCAGGCGTCGGTGACATCGACGAACGGCAGCGGCAGCAGCATGACCAGCGCGATACCCATGCCGTCGACCCGGGCGCCGCCGGCCTTGGCCGTGTAGGCGTGGGCGAATTCGTGGACCAGCTTGACCGCCGCGATGGCCGGAAGAATCCACGGCACGTTCCGCCACTGCGCGAGCCGCGCGATTCCCGACGCGAATTCCTCCCAGCGGGGGAGCGCCAGATACACGCCGAACGCCGCCATCAGGAACACCAATACGATGACCGCCCGCGATCCCAGCAGCCGCGCGATGGGCAGCGTGCGGGTCAAAAACCCATCCGGCCGCAGCAGCGTAATCCGCCAGTACAGGTAATGGCCGAACCAGCGGCCGAGCCTGCCTTCCCGCCGCCGCGCCGGCGCCGCCGGCCAGAACGCGCCGCCCGCCAGCCAGCCCCGGAGGCCGAGCCGCCGGACAAAGTCTCCGACATCCCCGTCGGTCGGCCGCAGCGTCGATTGTCGTTCCACCCCGAGCCGCAAATTCTCGATGGACGTTCCGTCCCGCAAGCCGGGCAGCATGAGCGTTTCGGGCCAGGACAGCAGATCGAGGCTTCCAGTCACCGGATCGTGGATCAATTGGCGCGGCTCGCCCTCGTCGCCCGCGTCCCAGCGGCGTATTTCCAAATCCGGCCGCAGGCGGAAAACCGGGCCGCCTTCCCTTTTTGGCCTCACCATCCCAGCCATCTGCGCATCCCGCCCACCGGTTTCCGGAGCAGCCACCACCAGAGCGGCGCTTCCGGCCCGTACAAAACGGCGGTGCCGGTCAATCCGAGAAGCGTGTCGGCCCGCCCGCCGCCCAGCCATTCCGCCTCGGCCGGGAAAGCGTAGGCGCCGGTCGGCGCCGGACGCGCCGTGCTGCCCACCCGGCCGAGCTTCGCCTCGAACAGTTCGCCCCCGTAGGCATCGAGGTGGACCCGCACCGGGCGCGCGAAATCGAAATCGACGCGGTCCGACTGCGCCAGCCAGATCCGGACCTGGTTCCGCCCGGGCTCGACCAGCCACATCATCTTTTCGCCCACCGCCACCGGCTTGCCGCGCCAGGCGTCCGGGTCCTCGATGAGCGCGGTGCCTGCCGCCGGCGCGGTTATCCGCATTTTCCGGAGCCGCTTGTCGGCCAGATCGAGCCGGGCGCGCTCCTGTTCGAGCCGTGCGCCCAGGATGCGCACGCGATCGCGGAGGGTCGCGTCGGTCAGGGATTTTATGGTCAGGGCGGACAGTTCCGCCTCGGCCGCCTCGGCCTGGCGGCGCGCCACTTCGAGATCCCCTTCCTGGATGTCCTCCTGGTACAGCGCCAGCGTCTGCCCCGCCTCCACCGTCTGGCCCGGCTGCACCGCCACCTCGCGGATGACGCCGTCCATCGGGGTCGCGATGAGGTACGGGGCTTTCGCCACCACCTCGCACGGCGCCACGATGCGGAGCGGCAGGCGGACGAGAATCAGCGCCGCCACCGCCGCCGCCAGCGCGAGAACGCCGACAATCCGGCCGGAATGCGGACGGCGGCGGCGGCCGATGGCCTGCCAGGCCGAAGCGTAGCCCACCGCCATGTCGGCCAGGACGGCCGCGTCCTCGTCCGAAAAATTTCCGTTCCAGCGCTCAACCGCCAGCGCCATGCCGGTTCCGGGGAGGGGAAGCCACAGCGCGTGCATTTCCCCGGGCGCGATATCGGCCAGCATTTTCGCCGTCTCGCCGCCGGAAGCGCTGGTCCAGCGTTTGGCCTCCATGCCAGCGGCGGAGGCGCGGAGCAATTTCGTCCAGGCGCGGGCGAAAGCGCCTTTCGCATCGTGCCGGTCGGTGCCGGACACGCCCAGCAGTTTCGGCCCGCCTTCGGCCCGCCACAGCGAAGCCCGGTCGTGGGGCACGGCAAGGAACGTCCGGTTCAGCATGGCGAAGCGCAATTCCGCCGCGCTTTCCAGCCGGCCGGCCATGGCGAGCAATTTCAGTGCGGTCTGCGGATTGGCGCTCATTTCTTTTCCGGAGCGGTCTGCAATGCGGCGGGCAACTCCACCTCCGCCACCATGCCCGCCCGGTACAAGTCCCGCGAATTGTCGAGAACCGCCCATATGTCGAAAGTGCGGCTGGCCGCGTCGAACACCGCCCCGACCCGCGTCACCGCCGCTTCGGAGGACGATCCGGCGGCCGGCACCCGCACCGTCGCCGGCAGGCCCGCGCGCACCGCGCGGAAGGCCGCCTCGGGCAGAACGAACCTGACCTCGAGCGCGGTGTCGTCGACAAGGGTCAACAGGGGCGTTCCGCGCGCCGCCCATTCGTGATCGTTTATGTGCCGCTCCGCCACCCGGCCGGAAAAAGGCGCGGCAAGGACGGTGGCGGCCAGTTCCCGCTCCGCCGCCACGCGGCGGGCGACGGCTTCGGCATGCTTTTGCCTGGCCGTCTCCACTTCGACTTCGGTCACCTGGCGCGTTTCGGCCAGCGCCTCGAATCCGCGCAGATTGACGAGCGCCGCCTTTTCCGCCGCCGCCGCCGCTTCGAGATTGGCCCTGGCCTGCGAAGCGTCGAATTCGACCAGCACATCGCCCCTGCGGAACGAATCGCCGACCCGGGGAACGACCCGCAGGACCGGCAGGGCGAATTCGCTCGACAGCGCCACCTTTATCCTGGGTTCGAGAACGCCGGGCCGCGAATCGGGGACAGAGCTTTCCGCCGCCGCCGCCATGCAGCCTAACGCGAGGCAGAAAAGGGCGGCGAACAGGCGGAAACCACGCCGGATTGGCTTAGTAAACGTAGTTGCCATTGGCGTCGATATCCAGTCCGATGGCGCTGGCCACCCTGGCCAGCGCGGTGTGGATTTCCGCCGCCTGCATCCGGGTCGACGACTGCTCTCCGAGGAGGCGGATGCGTTCCAGCATGACGTCGGCCTGGCGGGCCTGGTTGTTTTTCTCGGCCAGGATCAGCGCGTCGACCAGCTTGCGGCGCGATTCCAGCCGCGATTCCTGGCGTTCCCGCAACTTGGTCGCCTGGCGCCAGCCGCCGGTGGCGAGGCCGGTCTGGGCGAGAACGGCGGCGGACATGGCGAGGTTGCGATCGCGGATCGCCTCGGTCTGGAGTTCGGCCGCCTTCTTCTCGGACAGGCGCGCCGGAATGGACAGCAAATTCCAACCCACCCGGACGCCGGCGGTCATCCAGTCGTTGTAGAGCAGGTGGCTGTCGTCGTTGTATTGGAAGGCGAGCGACAGGTTGACATTCGGCGCCATCTGGAGAAGGGCGAGGCGGGCGTCGTCGACGCTGGTCCGCGCCTGCGAATCGCCCTGGTACAGTTCGGGCCGGCAGGACAGCGCGCGTTTCTGCAAATCGGCCAGGCTTTCGCTTGCGATGCGTTCGAGGGCGGCGTCGTTTTCCGCTTCGTCCGCCAGGGCGAAATCGGTCGAATGGCGGCCCATGGCCCGCGCGAGTTCCCGCTTCAGCGATTCCTCGGCCTGGAGCCACTGCTCGGCGTCGACCATGCCGGTGAGGAGGGCGAGTTCGCGCCTCACCGCCTCGGCTTCGGGCAGGATGTTCTTTTCCTTGGCGAGGCGCACGGCGGCGAGCTGCCGTTCCATCTCGGCCATGAGGATGACGGCGTCCCGCGCGTTCTGTTTCGCCGCCCAGGCGCGCCAGTAGGCGGTGCGGGTGTCGAGGGCGGTCTGCTGGCGGAGGCGGCGGATTTGCTCCCTGGATTGCAGAACCTTTTCGCCCGTCTGCCGCGCCCGCAGGTAGCCGGCGCCGAAGTCGAGGATGTTCCACAGCAACGCGGCCTGGAACGGCTGCTGCGCCCGGTCGCGGGAATACCAGTAGCCGGTCGTCGGATCGCCGGTGAAGGCATTCTGGGAATACGACGCGTCGAAACGGCTTCTGTCTTCCAGCGTCAAGTCCGCCTGGAGGCGGGGCAAGAGGCGGAGCATGGAGCCGCGCTTCGACTCCTCCTGGTAGCGGATGTCGATTTCGGCCGCGCGCAGTTCGAAATTGTTCCCGAGCGCCAGCCGCACCGCTTCCGACGGCGTCAGCGGGTTGGCGATGGCGGCCTGGTTGTCCGCCAGCGCGAGGGCGATGGCGGCCATTTCGGCGCGGTCCCGCCCGGGCTGCGGCGGATCGATCCAGCAGCCCGACGCGAGGAACGGGAAAAGAGCGGCGATGGCTAATACAGGGATGCGGGGGAAGGGTTGTTTTCTCATAATGAACAGTTTAACGCATCCGTATTTTCCGGCAACTTTTTTTCCCCGGTTGTTTCATCATGCCGCCCTCCTTCGTCATCTTTTTCCACGGAGATGTCCACTGGCGTTTATTTTTAGAAGTTGCCCAGAACCATGCCTTGTCGCGATTGCGATGCGTTGTATTCTATCCCTTCCTGGTCGGACTTGATCGCTTTCGCCCCGATGTTGGCGGCGGCCAGGGCGACGGCGTCGGCGTAGGCTTCATTGATTTCGTGCCCGCCCGGGGCGGAGTCGCGGAGCAGGTCGGTGACGGCGTCGATGCCGCTGGCCATGGTTTCCGCATCTTGTCCGGCGGCGATGACCCGGGCCGCCCCGGTGGCGAGCATGTCGGCCATGACGCCGTCGCGGAGGGCGGAATCGATGGCCTGGAACGCTTTGCCCGTTTCCTGGAAAAGTTGCAACCGTCCGGCCAGAGTTTCCCGCATATTTTCGCCATCGCGGAGAATGCCGCCGAGCGAATCCAGATCTTCGCCTTCCAGC
>JAVBRW010000431.1:0-3070 GCA_031547475.1 Planctomycetota bacterium | reverse complement strand
CCACCCGGACAACTTGCTTCGGGCCTTCAAGCGGGTCAAGAAGAACAATGGGGCTCCCGGAGTCGACGGCATGACGGTCGACGACCTCTGGGGGTGGCTTGGCCTGCATATGGAGGAGTTGCGAAGCGACCTGTTGTCGGAACGTTATTTCCCCACGGAAGTGCGTGGGAAAGGCATTCCGAAACCAGGCGGAGGCGAACGACTGCTCGGTATTCCAATCGGAATGACATTTATTTAACCGCAAGCGAAAAGAGTGCGCCCGCGCTTTACCCGCTCCCCTTTTCATCCGGTTTTTTCATCCACCTTCTCACCGTATTCCTGTTCACCCCAAGCCGCCGCGAAGCGCGCACGATATTGCCTTTCTCCGCTTCGAGCGCTTTGTCGATGGCGCCCCTGATGACATCGTCCAGCTTTTCGGCGTCGTCCGTCTCGATGTTTTCCCTGGCCATGACGACCGTGTCGCGGCCGCCGCCGAGGCGGGGGAGGAACGTGCGGTAATCGGCGCTTTCCGGGCGTTCCTGCAAAACGACGTAGCGTTCGGCAAGGTTTTCCAGTTCGCGCACATTGCCGGGCCAGGCGTAGTCTTCCAGTCCGTCGAGAAAATCGGCGTCCGGCATGCGGAGTTGCACGCCCATCCTGGCCGCGTGCCTGACCAGGTAGTATTTGAGCAAAAGTTCGACATCGCCCCGCCGCTCGCGCAAGGGCGGCAGGCGGAGGGCCAGGACGTTCAGGCGGAAGAAAAGATCCATGCGGAGATTGCCCCGTTCCACCTCCTCTTCCAGATCCTTGTTGGACGCGGCGATAATGCGGACATCGACCGGAATGACGCGGCTGTCCCCGAGCCGCATGATTTCGCCCTCCTGGATGGCGCGCAGGAGGCGGGTCTGGAGGAACGGCTCCATTTCGCTTATTTCGTCGAGGAACAGCGTGCCCCGGTGCGCGATTTCGAACAGGCCCGGCTTGCCGCTCCGGAGCGCGCCGGTGAAGGCGCCGGGCGAATAGCCGAACAGTTCGCTTTCCAACAGCCCCGAGGGCAGGGCGGCGCAGTTGATGGCGACGAACATGCCGTCGGCGCGGCGGCTGGCGTTGTGGATGCCCTGGGCGAACAGCTCCTTCCCCGTGCCGGTTTCGCCGGTGATGACGATGCTGGCGTCGCTTTTGGCGTATTCCGACGCGATGGCGATGGTCTCGGCCAAAATGCCGCCGGCATGCAAAATGTCGGACAGCGAATGCTTGGCGTGGAAGCCCTTCTTGTGCAGGCGGGCGCGGATGGCGTTTTCCATTTCCTGGATGCGCTTGGACGGCTGCACCGTCATGACCATGCCGCCGCTGTCCGGCAGGCGATCGGACGAGAGGGGGGTGAGATCGACTATGAGCTGCCGGCCGTTCCGCTCGAGAAGGATGCCGCGCGCCACGCTTTTGGCCGCCAACGCGGCGTCGAGGTTGGGATCGGCGAGCAGCCGCGCCAGGTTTTGCCCGATGACCGTGTCCGCCTCCATGCCGAGCAATTCGAGACACTGGCTGTTCATGTCCTCGACCAGACCGCTTTTGTCGACGATGGCGACGCCCTGCAGCGAACAGGACAGGACGGTGGCGAGCTTCCGGTTGTGGGCAAGCTGGCGATCGAGGTTCCCCAAGACGAACATCGCCCGCTCGAACGCGTCGCGGATGGAGTGGGGGCTCGATTCGACCAGATGGTAGTTTTGCCAGCCGTAATCGGACATGAGCCGGCAGGAAATGGTGTCGCCGATGACGGCGTCGGCATGCCAGTCCATGAGCGTCCGCACGACCGCGCCGGCGCCGGCCTCGTCCGGTATTTCGAAAATGCGGTGGCCGACTTCCATGCTTTCGCAGACCGCCTTCCCCATCATGGTGAATTGGGGAAAGCCGACCACCGCCATGCGGAAACCGGGGCGGATGTTGTCGTGTATGTAGCGGACGACGTTGAATGCCGACGCTTCGACCTCGATGACGGCGATGGACAGGCGATCGCCCAGTTCCCGCTGGATCATCTTGGCGGTGCCGCCCCGGCTGACGATGATTTTGGCGCCGCTTTTCAACGCCTTGGCGGCGGCCTCGACGCCGGCGCTCAGATCGCCCCGCCATACCCTGGCCGGGTAGGCGTTGTCGCGGATGACCTCCTCGGCCTGGACCGCCAGCCCTTCGAACGGGGCGATGAAGGCAATAGGCGTATTGGGCATAGCGAACTCCCGACTTGTTTTGGCTGGTTAAATATTAGGCGCATTATACAGGATGCTGGTTAAAAATACGGCATTGTTTTTTTTAAAGCAGGGGTTCGGACGCTTTGAGTTGCGTATCGCGGCATAATGCGCAAGGATCTTCCTTGCCGCAACCGTATTGTAAATATGGATGTTGCATTATTTTTCAAATGGGTTGAAAAAGGCTTGGCGCGTGACCCCGCAATCTGGCATCACGTTTGCTGTTTTAATTTACATAAAAAACCACCACCTTTTTCACAAATCAATCATGTCGGAAACTGTGAAGTGCTTGCAGGACAGAAAAACCACATTTTGGAGGAAAGTCATGAAAGTACAACGTTCGGGAAAAGCAATCGCGGCCACGATGGTTCTCGCCCTTTCTCTCGCCGGTTCCGCCCTCGCCGGAGCCAAGCTTGAAAAGCCGGTGAACCTCACCTTCGCCACCCAAAGCGTCGGCACCGCCATGTACATGTACGCGTCCGCCATCGTCAACGTCTGGACGCCCGCGCTTCCCGCAGGGTCGCTTGTCGACGTGACCACCACCTCCCCCGGCGGCGTCGGCGCCCCGGTCATTCTCGAAAAGGGCGATTGCGACATCGTCCTCGGCAACGCCTTGCAGACGGTCCTCTGCGACATCCGAATCGAGGATTCCCCGCAAAAACGCAAGCGGGGAGGTCCCGTCGGCACGCTCGCCATGGCGCTTCGCCGCTTGGAACAGCGCCACCACGGCATCCAGCTCGCGGCCGGCCTGTGCGCCGGCGGGCCCTCCGGTCGCCGCGGCAGCGCCCCACACCCGGTCGCCGTCGAGTCCGTCCCATGCGGACCAGAGCAGCTCGTGCGCGGTCGCCCCG
>JAVBRW010000188.1:0-6785 GCA_031547475.1 Planctomycetota bacterium | reverse complement strand
TATGCTTGGTGATGAGGGCGGCCAGCGACGGATTCGACTTCAACAGCCAGCGGCGCTGGGTAATGCCGTTGGTTTTCGAATTGAAGCGTTCCGGATACATGTCGGCGAAGTCGGGCACGACCCGGCTCTTCAGGAGCTCGGTGTGGATGGCGGCGACGCCGTTCGTGGAATGCGAGCCGACGATGCACAGGTTGGCCATGCGGATCTGCTTCGGCTCCGACTCTTCGACCAGGCTCATGCGGGACAGCTTGCCCAAATCGCCCGGGAAGGAGATGGCGACCTTCTGCATGAAATGGTAGTTGATGTCGTAGATGATCTGGAGGTGCCGGGGCAGGAGCTTTTCCATCATCGGCACCGGCCACTTCTCGAGCGCTTCCGGCATGAGCGTGTGGTTGGTGTAGCCCATCGATTTGACGGTGATGTCCCACGCCTCCTCGATGTCGAGGTTTTCCTGATCGCACAGGAGGCGCATGAGTTCGGGCACCGCCAGGGAGGGGTGGGTGTCGTTCATCTGGATGGCGACGCGGTTGGGGAATTCGCTCCACGGCTCCTTGTCGTGCTTGAAGCGGCGGAGGATGTCCCACAGGGAACACGCGACGAACAGGTACTGCTGTTTCAGCCGGAGTTCCTTGCCGGTGTAGTGGAGATCGTTCGGGTAAAGGACCTTGGTCAGGTTTTCCGCCTCGGTCTTGGAGGCGATGGACGCGACATAGTCGCCGCGGTTGAAGTCTTCGAAATCGAAATCCTCGGTGGCGAAGGCGGACCACAGGCGGAGCGTGTTCACCGTGCTCCCGCCGTAGCCGACCACCGGCGTGTCGTAGGCCATGCCGAGAACCGGCTTGGCGTCGACCCAGCGGTAGCGGGGCTTGCCGTTTTCGGTCCACTGCTCGCATCTCCCTTCGAAACGGACGGGAATGCGGAGTTCGGGCCGGGCGATTTCCCACGGATTGCCGTTTTGCAGCCAGTTGTCGGGGTGTTCGACCTGGTAGCCGTTTTCGATGGTCTGGCGGAAAATGCCGTAGTTGTAGCGAAGGCCGTACCCCATGGCGGGAATCTGGAGCGTGGCCAGCGAATCGAGGAAACAGGCGGCCAGGCGGCCGAGGCCGCCGTTGCCGAGGCCGGCGTCGACCTCGACCTCGCGGAGATCCTCCCAGTCGATGCCGAGTTCGTCCAGCGCCCGGTCGACCGCGTCCTCGAGCTTGAAGTTGATGACATTGTTGCCGAGCGCCCGGCCCATGAGGAATTCGAGCGACAGGTAGTAGACGCGCTTGACCTTGTCCTCGTGGTGCGCCTGCTGCGTTTCGATCCACCTGTCGATCAGCCGGTCGCGAATGGTGCGGCTGAGCGCGATGTAGCGGTTGTTCTTGGTGGCGGTGAAGCGGTCGCGGGCAAGTTCGTATTTGAGATGTTCGGCGAAGTCCTGCCTGACATCGGCGGCGCTGGTGCCTTGGCGGGTGGTGGATTGCGCTTCATCGTCGCGAAGTATTTTTGTTCCCATGGGTGATCTCCCGTCATTTGAGTGGATTGGGCCGGAGGCGCGGAACCTTACCCATTCCGGAAAAATACATTTCGTATCCGCGCGAAGTTGATCGCACGGCCGTATAAACAGCGATTATACTTGTGCGTGAAGGGATTGCAAATCAATTGTCGCCGGATTGTCCACAGGGTCGGCCGGCCTGGCCGGACACAAAATTATGGCTTTTACATTGTCAATCCGGGTACCGACCCGGTATAATCCGAATCCGGTTACGCTGGCGTTTCGACTCCAGGGTTCGGGTTCGGAATCGAAGGCGTTCGAGTTACAATGTGTTTCACCGGCATATACATGGAGAATTTCCCCATCATGTCACCATCCAGACTGTGCCTGGCAATTCTGGCCGCCTTGTCCCTCTTCGTCACCGGATGTTCGCTCGGGTATTCGAACCTGAGGCCGGGCGAGAATTCCTCCCTGTACGCCGAACTGTTCAACGATGTCCTAACCTCTTACGACGAGCCGCATTGGCTGTGGGTGAGAGGCTCCATCCCCCTCGATTACAATGGCGACGGCCGAGCCGAGGAGGAAGCGATCATCGCCACCATCCAGGCGGGCGACGAACGCCGCCCCGGACCCATTCAGACCGCCTTCCTGGTTATCTGCCGGATAGGGGAGAGCGGCGAGCGGACCGCCCTTGCCCGCGCCCTTCTTTTCAATAAGGATCCGATATCCGGCGCGCCGAAACCCCGGAACGATCTGTGCATGACCGGCGAAACGTCGTTTACCCGGGCGAGAGCGCAGGTTGTCCAGGACAAGGTGACATTAAAAGAATCGGTGGTCGTCTACTTTTATGGCGACGCCCTTCCCGGCAATGTCTGGTATGCCGGCTATGGCTTGGAAAATGGAAAGCTGGAGAAAAACTTTGAAGCCGTGTTTTGGCAAAACCGGCCCGGACTCCTGGTCACCAACCTCGACCGCGCGATGGAATCCGCCCGATACGGCTACCAGATGGCTTTCGGCGTCGACGCCATTCCGGCCGACGTCCTCGCCCGGCTCGAGTCGGCCGGCGACAAGACGCCCTTGTGGGGCCATGTCTACGCCCGGGACGAAAACGGCATGTACCGCCAGGCCGACGCCCGTTTCGGCGAACATTACGACAAGCTCGAAAGCTCCTGGAACCAATTTTACCTGAAAGCGATTATGCACGGCCTGCCGCCCGAGGACCTTGCCTGGATCGAATACCACCTGGGCATTTTGAACCATTATACCGGAGACAACGACATGGCCGGGCGGCTTCTCGACAAGGCGGGCAAGGGCGCGAAGAACGAAATGCTCAAGGCGGGCATCGAAAACGCATTGCCGCTTCTCCGCGGCGAAGACGCCACCAACTGGTCGCCGGTTCGTCCCAAGGCGGAGTCCGACCCCGCCTCGCAGCAGGCAAAGTAGAACGGCTTTATGATCTGCCCCAAATCAACCTTTACACCTGGGTTTGCCCGGACAGCGCCCGCACAGGTTGATTTTGAAAGCAGATGTACATTTTATTTTGGGGCAAACCCTTAATGCTCATTCCTTTCGACATGATCGCCGCCATGCTGTTTCTCGGCTACTACGCCGAGACGACAGTGGCGAATCCACCCGCCATCGGTTACTCGCTCGCCACCGCCCTGTCCGGTTGCGCCGCGCTGTTTCTTGCCGGGTTCGCGCTGGATCGGGGCGTGCTGTGGCGCATCCGCCGCCGCCGGCCGTCCCACACCGATCGCCGGCGCCTTGCCGGCGTGGCGGACATCGGCCTCCGGGCGCTTCTCGTCGCCGTCTACATCGTCGGCCTGACCGCGTCCGACCTGCCGTGGAGCGTGGCGAAAGCCATGGGCTGGCGCATGGGCGGCGAAACATTCCTGTTCCAGCTGATCGGCCTCGCGCTGTACGTCTGCTATTTCTTCTCCGCCTGGCTTCCCATGTACGGCCTGCACCGCGAGACAAACTGGGGGCAGTGGACACGCTTTTCCTTCCTTGTCCACAAGGCGCGCTACAACCTGTTCATGCTCTTGGCCTGGCTTCCCTTCGCGCTGCTGGCGGACTGGTTTTCCGGCTTTATGGCCGCGCTTCCCGTTCTGTTCCTGCTGGCGGCGTGGACATTTCCCTATCTGCTGGCGCGGATTTGGGGCTGCACCCGCTTTCCGGAAGGCGAAACCTTGGACATGGTGCGCCGGCTCGAAGCGCGGGCGGGCGCCAAATTTTCCCGCGTCTACCTGTGGGAGCCCGGCGGCGGCAATATGCAGAACGCGGCGGCGGTGGGCATTTTCCGGCCCTTCCGCTATCTTTTCCTGACGCCGGCGCTCATCAAGAACATGCCGGAGCCCGAGCTCGAGGCCGTCATCCTCCACGAGCTCGGCCACGTCAGGAAAAAGCACCTCCTGTTCTACCTTTTCACCTCGCTCGCCGGCGTCAACCTCGCCGTGCTGGCGGGCGCCTTCATGCCGCTCGCGGGCACCACCGAGCGCTTCATCGTCACCGGCGCGCTGGTGCTCGCCTATTTCCGCCTGGTGTTCGGCTGGCTGTCCCGGAACATGGAGCGTCAGGCGGATCTGTTTTCCCTCGAAAAAACCGGCGCCGCCTCCGGCCTGGTGAACGCGTTGGAAAAACTGGCCATTTCCGCCGGCCATATCCGCCGCGCCGCGTCCTGGCACCACCTCGGCGTGGCGGAGCGGGTCGATTTCCTCCGCCGCGCCGATCGCAACCGCGATTTGCTCCGCTGGCACAACGCCCGCGTATCCCGGATGATGGGGTTCGGCTATGCCGTCTCCCTGTGCGTTTTGGCCGGCATGGGCTGGCTCCTCGCCGCCGATCACGAGCCGTTCGTCCGTTCCTACGCGCCGCACCCGCGGCGGGAAGAGGCGCACTGGCGGCGGGTCATGCACATCATGCCCGGCAGCCCGTCCGGGCCGTTGGAGCTCGCCTACCGTTTGGCGCCCGATCCCGGCAAGCATGACGAAGTCGTCAATCTCGTCAACCGCGTCCTCCGTCTTCCGTGCGGACCGGAGGAGAAGGCGGCGGCGATGAAATTGGCGGGCGAGTTGGGCGGGCGGAAACTCGCGGACAACCCGGCGCAAACCAAGAACGCGCCGTGAACGCGCCGGCGCGCGTATCAAAAAATCCTATTCAAAAAACGCCTTTCTCCAACCTGCGCGTTGATCGTCGGCGCGCGAAGCGTTATAATTTCCCATTTACCCATTATTGATTAGAATAAGGTGTATGCGACCATTTGTCTTCGCCATCCTCGCGCTCATTTCCGCCCCCCTGTCCGCCGCCGAAGTCCGGCCGCCGGCGCTTGATCGGGTGGTGAAAATCGAGGTGTGGGGCGGCGGGCTGAACGATGTCGTCCAGGCCGTGTGGCAGCAGGCCGGGGTGGAAATGCTTTTGTATCCGTCCGATTTCGCCGCACCGTACGCCATGGGCCCGTTGTACATGTCCGGCGGGCGGGCGACGCTCCGCGCCGTGCTCGAAGGCCTGGCCCGCCGCCATGGGTTCCGCTACCGCGTATCCAACGCGGGAAAAATCGAAATATCCCGGGGCTACGACTGGGCCGCGTCCGAACCCGCCCTCCGCTTCATCCGCCTCGACGCCATTACTCCCGCCAATGGCGCCAACCTGGAGGAAATGCGCGTCTTCCTGGGCGAATTGATCAAGCCGCTTCCCCTTGTCGCCGGCGACTATTCCCTGACCCTCGAAAAATCCCCGACCCGCGAGAATCCCGCCTCGATCCGCGCCGTGGCCGCGCTTCCGCCGGTGCTGGCGGATTATCTCGAACGCGCGGTCAAATGCCTGTCGGGCGATCCCGGCGACGCCCGGGGCGGAGTGCGGTTCGAAAACCGGAATTTCGCCGTCGCCTGGGACAAGCCGCCGGACTGGGGCAATCTCCTCGACCGTCAGGTGCGCATTCCCGCCGCGTCCGACGTTCGCAAAGCGATCGCCGACGTCTGCGATCAGGCCGGCGTCGTCATGATTCTCCACGGCGCGCCGAATCCGGGCCCGGCCCAGCCGCTGCCCGGAAACGGAACGACCGGGCTCGGGCGCATGGCGGAGGAATTGGCGGCCCGGTTCAACCTGGGAAAGCGCGTTTTTCTCCCTTCCGGCGCGATCCTGTTCGAGCCCGGGCAGGCGGCGGAAATGGAAACCGACCCGCGTTCGCGCGAACTGTTCTGGGGCGGCTTGGCCGTGGCCGGCTTCGACGCCAGGCTCGCCGCCGAACGCGCCGGCGGCGCCGCCAACCTGATTGCCGCGCTGAAACGGGACGTTTTTCCCTGGCTGTGGCGCGATCCGGTCTGCGCCATCGTGTTCAGCCCGGTCAGCGGCCGCCTCGCCGTCATCGCGCCCGCCAACGCGGTGGAGGCGGTTGCGGGGAAACTCAAGGAGATCGAGAGGCAGTAAATCAATTCACGATTCACAATTCACAATTTATTGAGGAAAAAGGGTGATTAATTCTTTTGAAAATAATTGTGAATTGTGAATCGTGAATTGTGAATTAAGTTTTACCCCTCCCCCTTCTTCCGCCCGTATATAGTCCGGTATCGCACGAAACACCAACCGCATGACAGGAGAAACCATGACGACGAAATTTTTCCTCGTGCCGATTCTCGCCGCAGCCGCGTTGTGCATGGCCGGCGCCGAAGCGGGGGAATCGCCGGACGTGCGCCGCGCCGAAGCGGAGCGGCAGTTGAAGCTGGGCAATTACCGCGACGCGGGCGAAGTGTTCCGCGCCCTCGCCCTCGATCCGGCCAGCCGGCCGAAAGAGGCGGTGAAAGACATGGGCAGCGCCATCGAGTGCCTGGACCATCTCGACAAGCCCGCCGATATCGAGCCGTTCCTGAAACAGGTCGAAGCGGCCTGGCCGGAGAGCTGGCGCGTATTGTCCGAGCTGGCGAAACGGACAATAGAACTGCCGTCGCTGGTCAATCTTTTGGAAAACGAGTATGTGCGGACCAATGCGTGGGGGAACAGCAATTTCAATGCATCGGAGCGCGACCGCGCCGTCGCCATTCGGTTCATGCTGCGGGCGGAAACATTCCTCGACTCGCCTGCCGATCCGGCCGGGGATAAGGAAAAGCGCGATTTCTATGCCAGGTTCGCCGACATTGTCGCCAAAGGGCGGCTGAACGAGGCGGCCTGGCGTTTCTCCCACCTGACCGATTTGGAAAACCTCCCCGACTACGAGGATTATGGCGGCTATCATTCCTACGGCGAGCGGGGCGCGCCGGTCGACGTCAACGGCAATCCCCTGTACTATCCCGTGCCCGCTTCGTGGGACAAGGCG
>JAVBRW010000022.1:0-2944 GCA_031547475.1 Planctomycetota bacterium | reverse complement strand
CCCCTGACCACATCGACGAAAGACAGCCCCGACACCTTTTGCATGATGAACAAGACCACGCCGAACGGCGGCGTCAACAAGCCAATCATCAGGTTCAGCACCATGATTACGCCAAAATGCACCGGCTCGATGCCCAACTTGAATGAAACAGGGCATAGACGGCGTCCACCACGTCGTAGCCGATCTCGGGCATCTTCTTCTTGACCGCCTCGGCGTAGACGCGATCGACCCTGGCGCCCCGATTGAGCCACAGCATGGCGTCGATGTCGTGGATGCCGATGAAGAACATGGAATTGGTGGAATGCGATTTTTCCATAACGATTTTCAATCGCGCCCGGTTCCGGCATGAAAAAGATTGCCCTCGTGATACATACCCCCGATACTCATGGCGGCGTATTTCTCGATGAAAGGTTCGGAGAACAGGCCCGGGAGGAAATGAACATGCGCTATGCCGTTTGCAACGAGTTTTTTGGCTCCATGGATTTTGCCAAGGCCGCCGCCCTCACCGCCAAGCACGGCTTTCAGGGCATGGAATTGGCCCCCTTCACCGTTTTCGGCGATTTCTCCTCCCAGGCGATTGCGGCCGGCTTGAAGGTCGTCAAGAAAGGCCTGGCCGATTCCGGACTGGAGTTCGCCGGACTGCATTGGCTTTTTCTGAAACCGGAGGGACTGCATGTGACGGCGCGGGACGCCGCCCTCCGTCGCCGTTCCTGGGATCACCTCCTCCGCCTTCTGGATATCTCCGGCGAACTCGGAGGGGGCAAGCTCATTTTCGGTTCGCCCAAGCAGAGGAATTCCGGCGGCATCCCGAAAGACGAGGCGCTCCGCTATTTCGCCGAAGGGCTGGCGGCGTCCGCCGACCACGCCGTGGCCTGCCGCTCGCAGATCCTCGTCGAATCCCTGCCTTCCGCAGACACCGACATCATCAATACGCTGGCCGAAACGGAGGAATTGCTGTCCCGCATCCGCCATCCGGGCATATCCGGCATGTTCGATTTCCACAACGCGACGGACGAAACCGATTCCTGGGAAATGCTTATCGACCGGCACTGGGATGTGGTGAAACATATCCATGTAAATGAAATGGACGGCAGTTGGCCGGGAACCGGGACGTCGGATTTCGCGCCCGCCTTTTCTCTTCTGTGGAAGCGTGGGTTCCCCCACTGGGTGTCCTTGGAGATATTTTCCATCCCGGAGGATCCGGAACGGGTTCTTGCCGAGACCATGGCGTTTCTCCGCGGCGTCGAGCCGAAAACACACATGCCGCCGAATAACGCATGAATTGAGTCCGCGGACCCGGGCGAGGGCGTCACGGGTTTTCATGATGCGTTTCGCGATTTTTTCCCTGCGGCGAGTTGTCGGAAAAATTTCATTTTAGAGTTGAAAAAAAACGAAACCCGGATAATGTAAATTTCGCTGACAAAATGGCGGTTTCGGTAATCCTTTGCCCCAGCCTAGAACTGCCGGATAAAACCGCAATATCCAATCGTGCCGTGCAACGGCAAAACAGCGCGTGTCCCCGGTCTCTTCCATTTGTCTCATTTGCTTGCTTTTTAATCCCTGGCCTTCCGCGTCGCCGCGTGTTTACGTAAAGGGGATCCCGTCCGCCGCAGTAGACTTCGGCCTGTTCATCCCAAAAGCTCTTCCAATGCCGCGAGGGCATTGGATTCCAATTGGAGAAGCGCTTCAAAGACTGGAACAAGGAGACGAACAATGAAGAGATTGGGCTTGTTGATGGCGGTTCTGTTTTTGGCGGCCCTGGCTGTCCATGGCGGCGAATGGAAACCGAGCAAGATGATCACGGTCATCATTCCCTGGGGGGCCGGCGGCTCTTCGGACCTGACCGCCCGCATCGTGGCGGCGGAGATGGAAAAGCCTCTGGGAGTGAAGATAGCGATCGTCAATCAGCCCGGCGCCTCCGGCGCGACCGGCACCAAGGGCGCCTATGAAACCGCGCACGACGGCTACACCTGGGTCGGAAACGCCGACGCCAGCATGTCGCTCTATCAATTGCAGGAACTGACGCCCGACATTTCCCACCGCGATTGGCAGGGCTATTTCGCCATTTTCACCCCGTCCGTGATCTGCGTCACTCCCAGTTCTCCCATAAAGGACTGGGCCACCCTGGTGAACGCCTTCAAGACCCGCGATGTCAAGGTCGCAAGCGCCGGCGTCGGCGCCGGCGGGCATATCGCCGCCGAGGTGTTCGCGAAGTACGTCGGCGTCAAGTACAAGCACGTCCCCTACAAGGGCGGCAACCCGGCCGTCGTCGCCGTCGTCTCCGGCGAAAGCGAAGTGGTGATGCAGCTCTCCCAGGAAGTCGCGGACATGCTCCGGGCGAAAAAGCTCCGCGCCATCGCCGTCATGGACAACAAACCGCTCGCGATTTCCGGCCTCGATCCGATTCCGCCCGTCACCGACTACATCAAGGATTATCCTTCGGTCGCCTTCAATTTCGGCCTCTTCATTCCCAAGGACATCCCCGCCGACGCCCAGGCCGCAATATCGAAAGCCTTCACCGAGGCCGCGAGCAGCAAATCCCTGAAGGACATGGCCGAGCAGAAGGCTTCCGTCGCCGTGAACATCCAGGGAAAGGAAGCGGACGCGATCATGGAAAAGATGGCGTCGCTGTTCGGCTGGCTGCTGTATGAGGCCGGCGAAATCAAGGTGTCCCCGGAAAAGTACAATATTCCCAAGCCCTGATATGGGTTTTGGAAATTCCCTTCAAATGGCGCGCCTTTCCTTCGGGGCGGTTGTTGTCGCCTCCGCCCCGAAGATGCGCGTGTCGCCAAGCGTATCTATCGGAAAGGCCGGTTATGGATGAAATGAATACGCCCGCCGGGGAGACCGGGGAAAAAGTCGTTTTGGCGGGACAGGAGGACAGGACGAGTGCGCGGTCCGATTTCATTTCGTCCCTCATCCTCATTGTGGTGGGATTGGCGAC
>JAVBRW010000368.1:0-3873 GCA_031547475.1 Planctomycetota bacterium | reverse complement strand
GGGTGCGGCCGTGGGGGCCCCCCGCTATCCTCAACCTAATAATTTGTCCCCAAAACATTCCTAAATTCAACGGCGGGCTGCCACAAGGGCCGCACCCTACCGTGGATCGATACGTTTATCGTGAACAAAAAACCGAATTTTGACGCAATGCCGTTATAGACCCAAAGCGAATTGGTTTTGGACAAACGTAAATCCCAAGCCCAAAGCGCGCGCGAAGGTTATGGGGTTGAATAACCGGAAACCATACGCGCTTTGGTATATGCAAACAGGGCATTCGACATTTCGAATGCCCTGTTTTCGTACTCTCGATTTTCCGCCTTATTTCTCCGGCGGTTTGAACTTCGACATCAGTTTGTCCAGCCCGGCGGGCGGAGGCGCCGGCGGGGCGGCATTGGGAGCGGGAGGGGGCGTTAGGCCGGCCGGCTTGTCGGGGCCGGCTTTGCGGACCGAAGTCTTGCCGCCGCCGCCCACGCGGCCGCTGACCGGGGACAATTTGCCGCCGCTCGACAGTTTGCCCAGGCCGGACGGCTTGGCCGCTATCGCGGTCTCGCCCTTCAGCAGGCTGCCGAGACCGCCCACCGCCTGTTGATCCGGAATGGCTTCCTTGGCGGCGGCGATGTTTTCGGCCTGGATGGCGTCGTAGATTTCCTTGCGGTGGACAGAGACGTTCCTGGGGGCCTTTATGCCGAGGCGAACCGTGTCCCCCCTGACATCGACGATGGTTATCTCCACCTCGTCGCCAATCATTATCGTCTCATCCTTGCGACGACTAAGCACCAGCATTGGCTGTCTCCTCCTTCCCGCCTTCCGGAACGCTTCCATCCTGGGGCGCGTTCGGGTCCTTGAACAGGCGATGCCGGGTGCTGTACTGGGGATTGACCACCACGACCTGCATGCCGAGGCGGGTTTCGGTGTTCATCACCAGGGGCCCGAGGAGATTGGCCGTGGCGTCCATGGGATTTTTGGGAATGACGAGGATGAGGCAGACGACGGCGTCCTCCGGGCGCTCTAGTTTGAGAACCTGGCGCTCCTTTTCGCCGATGAGAATCTGGTAGTTCGGGACGATCATGTTGGCTTCGCAGATGACGAAGGCCAGTTCCGGCTTGTCGCAGGATTGCAGCCATTTGAAAATACCGTCGTCCGAGCATTCGAACATGACGAAGCGGGTGGCGTCGCGGAATCCTATTACACCCTCCGGAAAGATAAGAAGCGCTTCATCCGGCACTTCCTTGTCTCCGAAACGGCTTGTCTTGACTATCATGGTGCTCTCTGCCCTCCTGTCGCCAGCCATGCTGGACTTGCCGCTGCCGGCCCTCTCGCCGGGGCGCCCTTCTCGCGCCCGATGGCCCGACAAGGATACCTGTATATTGTTATCGTCACGGCCCTCCCGTTTCTGGAGTTATTTTCCCCCCGAGTTTAAAAAACATTTTATCCTACGTGACAAGAAAAGGATAATTCATTATATATACGAAATTAAGCACCCACCCGCACAAGCCTGATTCATAATCATTTTGGAAAGGAACCCCATGCATTATGTCTGCAAAAAATGCGGTAAAACCTACGATGAAGGGTTTTCCGGTTGGCGGTGCGCGTGCAAAAGTTCGCTCTGGCTCGAAAATAATATCCACTTCACCCGGCGGGATATCCGCCAGGATATCCACTCCCTGTGGCGCTATGCCAAAGCGTTCCCCATCGACAACGACGCCGTATCGGTGACGCTGGGCGAAGGCATGACTCCCCTGGCGCCCGCCGAGTTTTATGGGCGCCGCGTTCTGGTGAAGAACGACAGCCTCATGCCGACCGGCTCGTTCAAGGATCGCGGCGTCGCCATGGTGGTCAACGGCCTGCGCCGGCGGGGAATCGCCAGAATCACCGAAGACTCCTCCGGCAACGCCGGCGCCTCTTTCGCCGCCTACTGCGCCTGCGCGGGCATTGAATGCGATCTGTACATCCCGGCCGGAACCTCGTCCGGCAAAGTGACGCAAGCCCGCTCTTTCGGAGCGCATGTGCACGAGGTGGAAGGCACGCGCGACGCCGTGGCTCTGGCGGCGCAGGCCGAACTGGCCGGCTCGGCCTACGGCGGCCACAACTGGCATCCCCTTTTTGTCGAGGGCGTGAAATCCGTCGCCTACGAAATATGGGAACAGAACGGCTTTGCGGCGCCGGACAACATCGTCTGTCCGGTCGGCAACGGCAGCCTGGTGGCGGGCGCCTACCTCGGGTTCAAGGAGCTGCTCCGGAGCGGCGAAATCGGCGTTTTGCCGAAAATACTCGGGGTCCAGGCGGAAAACTGCAACACGACCTATCGCGCCTTCAAGGGATTGCCGCTGGATTACGATGTGAAAAAGACCATTGCCGAAGGGATTTCGCTTTACCGCCCCAGCAAGGTGGACGAGGAAGTGGCGATGCTTCGCGAATGCGGCGGCGACATGTTCGCGGTAAGCGAGCGGGAAATCGTCGACGCGCTGCGCCAGGCTGTCGGCAAGGGATTTTTCATCGAACCGACTTCCGCCACCGCTTTCGCCGGGCTCAAACGGATGATCGAGGGAGGAACGATAAAGGAAGGCGAGACGACGGTCGTCATTGTTTCCGGCAGCGGCCTCAAGGTGCTTGATGCGTTTCCGAAACTATTGGGATAAGGAAAAGAGACGGAGAATTGTATGAAAATGATTGAAACGCGTTACTCCGGCAAAAGCGCCGCCCATTATTCCGCCGGAGTGGTGAACAAGGGCATTCTCTATATTTCCGGCCAGCTGTCCGTGGATCCCGCGACCGGCAGAGTTCCCGAAGGCGGCATTGCCGCCGAAACGCGGCAGGCGCTGGCCAATGTCCAACTGGTTCTCGATGCGGCCGGAGCGGACAAGACCGATGTGTTCCTGTGCCGGGTGTACACGCCCGATGTCGCGTACTGGGACACGATCAACAAAGTATACGCCGAATTTTTCGGCGCCCACAAACCGGCGCGAGCCATCGTCCCTTCCACCGCGCTTCACCACGGCTGCCTGATCGAAATCGAGGCCATGGCAAACGTCGCGGAGTGACATTTCAAAACCGCTACAGGAGAAAAAGCATGGAAACCGTCTCTCTGAAAGGTGCGTGCGATCTGCATATCCATTCCGCGCCGTGCATTTTTGATCGGCTGGGCGACGATCTCGACATGGCCGCGCGGGCCCGGGACGCGCAAATGCGGGCCATTGTGCTGAAAAGCCACCACGAGCCGACCTACAGCCGCGCCTGGCACACCAGCCGCCAGATGCCGGGCATCAAGGTTTTCGGCGGCGTGGTGCTGGATCACCATGTGGGGGGAATCAACCCTTCCGCCGTCGAGCCCTGCATCAAGGTCGGGGGAAAAGTGATTTGGATGCCCACCTATCATGCGCTGGGGCATTTCAAGAAGTTCGGGAGCATCGGCACATACGGGTATATGGGCGGCGAGTTCAAGGCGGAACTGAAACCGATGACCATCACCGGCGACGACGGCAAGATAGTGCCGGAAGTGCATATTATCATGGAGATGTGCAAAGCGGCGAACATCATTCTCGCTTCCGGCCATCTCATGGAAGAGGAAATCATTGCCCTGGCGAAGCTGGCCAGGGAGAAGAATTTTTCAAAATACGTGGTCAACCACCCCTTCTTCAAAGCGCCCAAGATCAGCGTGGCCACAGTATGCGAGCTGGTAAAGCTGGGAGCGTTCGTTGAATTCTGCTCCGGCGAAATGTCGCCCATTCCCGATCCGCCGGCGAAGCTTGCGGATTACAAGGAGTGCATCGCGCGGTCCGGCTCGTCCCATTTCATCCTCGCCACCGACGGCGGGCACAACCGCAAGGGCTGGCCGCCCGACGATCTGCGCGTTTTCGCGCAGCAACTGCTCTA
>JAVBRW010000218.1:0-3038 GCA_031547475.1 Planctomycetota bacterium | reverse complement strand
CGTCGCCGGAATGGATTTTTGCCCGCTCCTACGGCGATCCTGTCGTGTGCAGGCGGGTCGGTGCGCATGCGCTCGAACTGCTGATCCGCGCCGGCGGCCGGGCGGTGGAGCCGGCATGGGCCGAGTGGTTCACCCTGCACCGGACCGCCACCGCCCTGTATTCGGTCTGGTCGGAGCGGCACATCGCCTATGCCGCCGGCCACGGAACGTTCAGTCTCAACAAAGGCTTTATCACCGAAAAGGGAATGGCGGTCCGATTCGTCTCGGTGGTGACCGATCTCGCGTTCGAGCCGGATCGGCGGGAGGCGAAAAATCATTTGGCCAACTGCCTGTTCCACGCCAAGGGCTTGTGCGGCGCCTGTATCAAACGCTGTCCGGCCGGCGCCATCTCGGAGCAGGGCCCCGACAAGAGCAAATGCTACCGGCGCTGCTACGGCGAGGAGGCGCGGAATTACGCCGTCCTGCACGGCGGCCTGGACGAAGCGGGTACGGGTTGCGGGCTGTGCCAGACCGGCGTGCCGTGTGAAAACAGGATTCCGGTGTAGGTTTCCGCCGGCATGTTCCCGTTCGCGCTCCGCGTTTGATCGCCGCCCGAATGCGACATAGAGTATTGGGTGACGGCGAACATGAGGAAGAACAGGAGACTGCCATGCGTTTCGCGATTTTGGTCTACCCCGGAGACTTGAAAGACTATGAAGCGGGCGGCATGCCCGGCCAGGAATTGCTGGACAGGATGGAAAATTTCAATGAAGAACTGGTCGACGCCGGCGTTATGGTGTCTGGCGAAGGTTTTCACCCGACTTCCAGAGGCGCGCGCGTGCATTTCGGCGCGGGCGGAAAGATAACGGCGGAGGAAGGACCGTTTGCCGATCGGATCGGCTTGATCGGCGGATATTGGATCTGGGAGGTGAAGTCGAAGGCGGAAGCGCTGGAATGGGCGAAGCGCGCGCCCATGGAAGACGGCGCCACGCTGGAAATCCGGCAGGTATTCGCTCCGTCGGATTTCGGGCCCGAAATGGAGGCCAGGGAAACCGCGCTCGCCGAGAAAATGGCGAAGCAGCGGAAAAAATAGCGCGGGTTCCGCGAGAATGACCGCATCGATCACGGCGGGGGCGGCCCTTGTGGCCGCCCCCGTTTCACGAACGAACGCCCTGCCTTGCAACCTGTCCGCCAATGAAGGGCGGGCGGTCGCAAGGGCCGCCCCCACAGTACGCGACTATTTTTATGCGGTTGTCGTCGCAACACATGACAATGGTACAGGTTATCCCGCCCTCACCCCAACCCCTGCTCACCCGCCGCGTTCGGCCATTACCCCGAGCCCTTCCTTCAGCAGTTCCCAAACGCGGACGGTGGAGGAAATGGAGGCTTTTTCCTCGGGCGAATGGGCTCCGCGGATGTCGGGGCCGAAGGAGATCATGTCGACGGTCCGGCCGATTTTCGCGAAGCTGCGGGCGAACAGGCCGCATTCGAGCCCGGCGTGGACGCCTTCGACGACGAATTCCTTCCCCGGGTTCAGGTTGGCGTAGGCTTGGCGGAACACGTCACGGAGGGGCGATTCCGGGCTGTAGGTCCAGCCGGGATAGCCGTCGCCCGCGGAGAATTCGGCGCCCATGATTTTGGCCAGATGGGCGTGGCGGCGGAGCAGCATGGCTTTTTTGCTTTCAAGCGAGCTGCGGATGCTGACGGTGATGGCGAGCGCGCCGTCTTCGCGGCGGATGAGCGCGAAGTTGGAGGAGGTTTCCACCAGGCGCTGGGTATGGATGTTCAGATCCATCGCCTCGATGCCGTGGGGCAGGGCGTTCAGGGCGAAGAGGATTTTTCCGAACGTTTCGGGCGCGAAAATCTCCGCCGCAGCTTCGGTTTTTTCGAACGGCAGTTCGGGCTGTTCGTCCGAGCCGCGCAGCTCCCGGGCGAAGGTGTCCCGCCATTCCTTCAGCCGCGCCGCGGCTTCCTTTTCCGAGCCTTTCGGGATTTGGACAATCATCGTGGCGGCGGCGGGGATGGCGTTCGAGACGATGCCGCCCCGGATGTCGGCCAGGTTGACGGCGAGGCGGGAGGACAGATCGTCCAGGACGCGGCCGAGAAGGCGGAACGCGTTGCCGCGCTGTTTGTCGATTTCTATGCCGGAGTGTCCGCCCTTGAGGCCGGCGATCTCGATGCGGTGGAAATCGCCCGCTTCGGGCCGGGCGGGGACGGCGGCGACGGGCAGTGTGAGCTTGGCGTTGACGCCGCCGGCGCAACTGGCGATGAAGATGTTTTCGTGTTCGGAATCGAGGTTGATGAAGCGGGTCCCCTTCAGCAGCGACACGTCGAAATCGATGGCGCCGTTCATGCCGGTTTCCTCGCTGGTGGTGAACACCGCCTCGAGCGGGGGAAGGGGCAGGGCCGAGGTCAGGAGGGCGAGGGCATAGGCGACGCCTATGCCGTTGTCGGCGCCGAGGGTGGTGCGGTCGGCTTTGATCCAGTCGCCGTCAATTACGGGCGCGATGCCCTGGCGGGCGAAGTCGAAGGCATGGTCCGGTTCTTTGACGCAGACCATGTCCATGTGGGCCTGGAGGATGACGCCGGGGAGGCGTTCGAGGCCGGGGGAGGCCGGTTTTCTGATAAGCACACTCCCGGTTTTGTCCTGCACGGCTTCCAGGCCGTGCTCGCGGGCGAAGCGGACGAAAAAATCGCTCAGCGCCTTTTCATTGCCCGATCCGTGGGGAATGCGGCAGATCTCGGCGAAACGGGCGAACACTTCCTTGGGTTCGAGCTGTTCCAACGCGGCGTAATCGGGCATTTGCGGGCTCCTTGTATGGACTGGCGAATTCATTGTATGGTAGCCGGCAACCGGATTTTGTCCATGTATAAACGCCTCAATCAGGTTTTTCCGGCTCGCCGAAGCAGAATTGCAGTGCCTTTTCGATCGCCTGGTCGAAAAACGCCCAATCGTGCCGTCCCGGCCATTCCTCGTAGGTCGGCTTGAAATCCAATTCGGCCAGCGCTTTTTTGAACGCGGCGTTTTCCGCCCGGAGATCGTCCTGCAGGCCGCAGGC
>JAVBRW010000161.1:0-3432 GCA_031547475.1 Planctomycetota bacterium | reverse complement strand
GAATTACGGGGACATGATGTTTAATAATGCGTCAGTTTGCATTATTAAATTTCGTGTCCCCGAAATTCGACTTCTCACCCTGCTGCCAGCGGGAGAATGCCGGAGTTTCGGGGACACGAAATTTAATTGCCATACCACCGGCAATTAAACATCATGTCCCCATTTTCCGGCGTTTTTACTTATTGCGCTGCAGTGGATTATTGGGAACACGATTCCAATTATTCAAACCGCCGAATAATTGGGTCATGTCCCCGATAATCCGCCTTTTCCGGATCGGGGGCGGACGAAAAACGATTTCGAGAGACGACTTTTGCCACTATTGGCGCGGAGTCGCGGCAACATGCACCTGTACTATTCATGATGTAGCGCCAGAAGGGGGAAACAATGGCCGGCACGGGATGGGACGGCAAAACGCTGGGCTTCATCGGCGGCGGCAACATGGCGGAGGCCTTGGTGCGGGGGGTGCTGGCGGCTGACCTCATGCCGGCGGACATGATCACGGTTTACGATCCCCTGCTTGTCCGGCGCCAGATCTTTTCCGCTTTCGGCTGCGTCGCCACCGACAATCCCGCCGCTCCTCCCTGCAAAAACGTGGTCCTTCTGGCGGTAAAACCGCAGACCATTTCCCTCGCCCTCGCCGAAGCCGCGAAAGCGGTGACGCCAGACACCCTCGTCATCAGCATCGCCGCCGGCGTCCGCATCGATACCATCGAACGCGCCCTGCCCGCCGGCACCGGCGTGGTCCGCGTCATGCCGAACACGCCGCTCCTGATCGGCAAGGGCGTATCGGCCCTGGCGGCCGGAAGCCGGGCAGACGCCGCCGACATGGACAGGGCGATGGAACTGTTCTCCTGCGCCGGCCGGGCCTACCGGGTGGACGAGAAGGATCTCGACGCCGTCACCGCCCTGTCGGGTAGCGGCCCGGCCTACTTGTTCGCCTTTGCCGAGGCGTTGATCGCCGCCGGGGTCGCCGCGGGCCTCTCCCCCGCCCTGGCGTCGGATCTCGCCGTTGGCACGTTGGAGGGATCGGCCGGGATGCTGTCGCAGCTCGGGGATCCCGCCGCGCTCAGGGAACGCGTCACCAGTCCCGGCGGCACCACCGCCGCCGCCCTCGCCGTGTTTCGGGAACGCCGTTTCGCCGAGACGATCGGCGAAGCGGTGCTGGCGGCGAAGAATCGGAGCACCGAGTTGGGGAGGGAACAGTGACCCAATCCGGGGCGCGCGTGGAGGCGTGGGAAAACGGCGCCGCGTTCTGGGTAAAGGCCCACGCCGGCGCCCGCCGCGACCGCGTCGGCGGTTTTCACGACGGCATGCTGCGGGTCGAGGTGACGACCGCGCCCGAAAAAGGGAAAGCCAACAAGGCCATCGCCAAGCTGCTTGCCAAGCAACTCGGAGTGCCGGCGGCCGATGTCGAACTGTTGTTCGGGGACACATCCCCCCGGAAGCGCTTCGGCATCCGGGGGGCGACGCCGGAACGTTTGACCGCGACATTGGCCACCCTGACCGGGTGTTCTTAAAAGGGAGAATGCATGTCCGACGAACTCTGCAACAAAATCGCCGCCGCCGTCAACGCGGTGCGGGTCAAAACCGATCTGACGCCCAAGGCCGGCATCATCCTCGGCACCGGTCTGGGCGGGGTGGCGAGGAAAATCGACAACGCCGTGGTCATTCCCTATTCCCAGATCCCCGGTTTTTCCGAATCGACGACAGAGGGGCATGCCGGGCAATTGATCGTTGGCATGCTGTCCGGGGTTCCGGTGGTGGTCATGGAGGGACGGTTTCATTATTACGAGGGATACAGCCTCGAACAGGTCACCTTCCCCGTGCGCATCGTCAAGGCGCTGGGAGCGAGCTCACTGGTGGTCACCAACGCTTGCGGCAGCCTGAATCCGCTCCACCGCAAGGGGGACATCATGCTTATCGACGACCATATCAACCTCATGGGCGTCAATCCGCTTATCGGTCCAAACGACTCCCGCCTCGGCCTCCGGTTCCCCGACATGTGCGAGCCCTACACCCGCTGCTTTGTGACGCTGGCGGAAAAGATCGCCCTCGACCTTTCGATTCGGGCGCAGCGCGGCGTCTATGCCGCCATGACCGGCCCGTGCCTCGAAACCAGGGCGGAGTATCGGATGCTCAGGCTCATCGGCGCCGACGCCATTGGCATGTCCACAGTGCCGGAGGTGATTGTGGGTGTGCATGCGGGACTGAAAATTCTTGGCCTGTCGGTCCTCACCGACGTTTGCCTTCCCGACTCCCTTGAACCGTGCGATATCGGGGCCATCATCGCCGTCGCCAATGCCAGCGGCCCCCTCATGGAAAAAGTGCTGATCGAATTTGTAGCCCGGGCGGGCAGGGAAGGAATGCTGTGAAAATTTCGGTCCGGTACAAATCGGTGTGACTCGCCGAGGAATCAAGGTTAGCCCCGTGCCGATCCCCGGCGCGGGGCGATATTTTTAAAAATTTATCAGATCATACCACATGGCGAATCGATTATTTTTTTGAAGAGGACGAAAACATACCTCTTTTATGCACATATTTCGCATGATTCTACGTATCAATCTGTCAACGGGCGAAAATGAAATGCGCGAACACGCATGAAACACCATATTTTTCAAGGGGAAGTATTAATGAAAGGATAAAAATAATGGGATTGATGTATCGGTTAGTGTATAATGCACAAAGAGACTTTTGCGAACAAACACAATCGGATCCATCCAACAAATGCGGGGGGCAGTCGGAAACGGTGCGGCCGGTGGCTTCCGGAACGCGAGGTTTCCTTGACATGCGACGAAATGTAATTACTATTTAGCATAGTTTCACTAATTCGAGCACGGAAAGGCACGTATATCATGGTGACCTTGAAAGAAGTGGCTGCGGCCGCGCAGGTAAGTACAGTGACCGCGTCCAGCGTCCTCTCGGGGGTGAACCGGGTCAGAGTATCCCCGGCCACGGCGGAGCGCATCCACCAAATTGCCAAGGAGATGAACTATGTGCCATTGGCGGCGGCGCGGGGACTGCGGACCGGCAAGACCCGCATCATCGCCTTCGTCGCATCGGCAAGGAGCCTCTCCCGCAGCGACGATTCCTGGCACGAATCGTTGCGGGGCGTGTCGGATCTGATGTGGGAGCGGGAAGAGCGCCTCATGCTCGTCATGCCCAGGAACCGCGAACATAAACTTGAAATCATTCGCCAAATGGCGTACGGCCGCCAGGTCGACGGGTTCATCATCCAGGACGCGGGCGAAGATGCCGAGATGGTGGAAATGTTGTCGAAATCCGAACGCCCCTTTGTCATCATGGGCGGCGTTCCCCTGTCCGGCGTCAATGGCGTGTCGTTCGACATGCGCGCCTTCGCCGAGGATATCGCGCACACACTTCAGGCCAATGGCTGCGGCGCCATCGTCAACATCCTGCCCGCCAACCGCGACC
>JAVBRW010000288.1:0-3671 GCA_031547475.1 Planctomycetota bacterium | reverse complement strand
GAGAGTTGGTGGCCGCAACGACAAAGTAAGAACGTTTGTCTTTCCTTTGCCGTATACCCAGTACGCTCCCTCGCCCCCGTGAGGGGGAGAGGGTTGGGGTGAGGGGGCGGCTCGCGGGCTGTCACACACGGTTCTTTCAGGTTTTGTCTCATTACAAATAGAGGAACCAATAATTCGAAAATTGGGTATCATGTACCGTCGGATTGGGGAGCACTGTTATGCCAAAGGCCAAGGTTGTTATTGTCGATGACGACGAATTCATGCGCGATTCGCTGATGGAGGCGCTCGGGCGGCCGGAACTGAATGTCGTCGGCTTCAGCCGCGCGGCCGAGGCGCTGGACGCCATCGCCGACGGTTCGGCCTCCCTCCTCCTGACCGACATGCGCATGCCCGAAATGGACGGGATGCAACTCCTGGAAGAGGCCAAGCGCCTCGATCCGCAGCTTCCGGTGGTGATGATGACCGCCTTCGCCACCATCGAGACCGCCGTCCAGGCCATGAAACGGGGAGCGTTCGACTATGTCATGAAACCGTTCAAGGCGGAGGAAATCGAACTGGTCGTCAACCGGGCGCTCGAGCACCGCCGCCTGCTGGCCGAGAACGAATACCTGAAGGACGAGCTGGCCAAGAAATTCAAAACCTCCGATTTCGTCGGCAAAAGCGCGGCTATGAAAGCGGTGTTCGACCAGATACGGCAAGCGGCGCCGACCAGCGCCACCGTGTTCATCCGCGGCGAATCCGGCACCGGAAAGGAACTGGTCGCCCGCTCCATCCACGCCCAAAGCCCGCGACGCTCCAAACCGCTGGTCAAGGTCAACTGCGCCGCCCTGTCGGCCGGCGTGCTGGAAAGCGAACTGTTCGGCCACGAAAAAGGCGCCTTCACCGGCGCCGACAAGCGCCGCATCGGCCGGTTCGAAATGGCGGATGGCGGCACCCTGTTCCTGGACGAGGTGTCGGAAATGGATTTGAACCTGCAGGGCAAACTCCTTCGCGTCCTGCAGGAAAAGGAGTTCGAACGGGTCGGTTCGTCCGAGACCATCTCGGTCGACGTCCGCATCCTCGCCAGCTCCAACCGCGATCTGGAAAAAAGCATCGAGGCCGGCGAATTCCGCCAGGACCTCTACTACCGCCTGAACGTCATCTCGGTCGAACTGCCGCCCCTCCGGGAGCGGAAATCGGACATTCCGGCGCTGGCCCGGCATTTTCTCGATCGCTACCGCCGGGAGGAGGGCGTGCGGGTCAAGGACATTTCGGACGAGGCGCTGGACATACTGGTCCGCTACGACTGGCCCGGCAATGTCCGCGAGCTCGCCAACATCATGGAGCGCCTGATCGTGCTGGGCCGGGACGACGTCATCGGCGCCGGCCAGGTGGAGGCGGCGCTGCCGAAATCCGCCGCCCGGCTCCTCCCGGCGCAACTGTGCCCGGCCGAACCGGCGGGGACGGCCGGGGCGGGCGGAGGCGGCGCGTTCCAGCCGCGCCCGCTGGACGATGTCGAGCGGGAATGCATCGTGGCGACGCTGAAATTTTTCGACGGCGCCCGCGCCAAATCGGCGGAAGCGCTCGGGATCAGCGAACGCTCGCTCCGCGATCGGCTGAAACGCTGGCAGGAACAGGGACTTGGGCCAATCACAGAATAACTGCTACACCGGTGTCTGTTAAGAACGAGTTAGGTTCTGTCAGATAATAAATGAAGCACCGGGGCCTTTATCGAATGCGCTATAGCTGCGTTTCTGTTGAAAAGTTGCTATAGTTATTTCCTGACAGGCCCTTATAGCGACGTTTTTATTGAAGAACCTGGTATAGTTTTTTTGTAACAGACACTGGCGGGGGAAATGTAAGTGGACGAACCGGAAAAACTCGATCGCACCGATGTCGAAATAGCCGGGGCCGGCGGAAGCAAGATTCCGATGCGGACGCTGTTTTTCGACAAGTCGCCCGATCGGGAGCTCCACATCGTGGCGAGCCCGGACCGCATGCGGGTGTTCGTCCGCCTGACTCCGGGCGAGCGCTTTTCCGGCGTGAGCCGGGAGCAGCTTCTCGACCAGTTGATTAGCCTGGGCGTGAGCCACGGCGTGATGGACACCGGGCTGAACCTTCTGGTCGCGCTGCAGAATTCGCCCGCCCCGATGACCGGCTACCTGCAGGTCGCCCGGGGAACGCCGCGCCGCAAGGGCGAGGACGGCACCATAGAATTCCACGTCCAGCCCACCAGCCCGAATCCCCGCTACGACGTCGGCGAGGACGGCACCATCGACTACCGGCAACTGAACTTGATTGAAAACTGTTTCGCCGGCCAGCGGGTCGCGTCCGTCCTGCCTCCCGGCCCCGGGCGTTCGGGCAAAAACGTCTTCGGCGAGGAACTGCCGCCGGTGCCCGGCAAGCCGGTCGCGGTGCGGCCGGGGCAAGGCGTGGTGGTGAGTTCGAACGGCCGCGAATTCACCTCGGAAATCGAGGGCAGACTGGTGTTCGAGGACGACACCCTGTCCATCTCCGCCACCCTAGAAATCACCCGCGACATCGACTATGCGGTCGGCAACGTCGATTTCGTCGGCAAGGTGGTGGTCAAGGGCTCCCTCCTCGACGGCTTCTACATCAACGCCAAGCGCGGGGTGGAAGTATCCGGCGACATGGGCGCCGCCCGCATTACTTCCGAGGGCGATGTCAAAATCATCGGCGGCATCAAGGGCAAGAACGCCGCCATCATCTCCTGCCGTTCCCTGGCCGCCCGCTACATCGACGACGCGACGGTCGAGGCCACCGGCGACGTCACCGCCACCAAGGAGGTGATGAACTCGAGCGTCCAGGCCCTCGGCAGGATCAAGGTTCCGAACGGCGCCATCATCGGCGGCATCGCCTGCGCATTCCGCGGCGTCGAGGCGGACACGCTCGGTTCGGAAATGGGCGTCACCACCTGGGTGATGTCCGGCCTCAACTGGACGGAGGAAAACAAAAAGGCGGAGATCAGGGCGAAGGTAGCGGAATACCTGGACCGCGTCCATTCGTCGCAGGTCCTCCTCGACCCGCTGTTCAAGGATCCGGAACTGTCCGGCCGGTTGGGGACGGACCAGAAGTCCATGCTGTCGGAAATCATTTCCGAGCTGCGCGCCATACGGGAAGCTCTGGTCGATCTTCTGGAAGAGCGCGCGAGCATTGCCAACCGCCGCCAGGAAGGCATGGTCAACCAGATCAATGTCCGGAAAATGCTCTACATGGGCGTGGTGACCCGCTTTTCCGAAATGGAAAGCGAGATCAAAGATACGATCAAGGGGCCGCTGACCGTCGAACCGGACGGCCAGATCGCCCGGTTCGGCCCGTTCCGCGAACTTCCCCGCCGGGAAAAGCGCGACGGCGAAGAGGACGGGACGGAAACGGTGATGGTGGGTGAAGAAGAAGGATAGGATTGGGAATTTGGAATTTAAGATTATAGATTGGAGATTTAAGATTTATACTTTTTACAATGTTTCCATTACGAATTATTGCATAGGGAAAGCAATACAATCGTAACGAGGGCATCGCAAAAGTATAAATGGTTCTTCCGACGAATTTGTGGGTGAAAAGTGATGTACTGTGATATTTTCGGTGTGAAATAACCACGCCAATAGAGTGGGTTGGTGGTGCAGCGTCTACTTGTGGTTGGTATGGGAGTTTGTCTGCGGCGCATGTTCGTG
>JAVBRW010000469.1:0-4726 GCA_031547475.1 Planctomycetota bacterium | reverse complement strand
CAGTTCGACTTTATCGAAGGCAAACTGACGGACGAGGACTTTTTCGCGCCCACCCACGGCATGGTTTTCGCCGCCATGCAGACTCTCCGCCAGCGCCGCCAACCCATCGATCCCGTGCTTTTGCGGAACGAGCTGAAAGCGGTCGGCCGCCTCGACGCGGTCGGCGGCGTCACCGGCCTCGCCGCCCTCACCGACGCCGCCACCTCCGGCGCCAATGTCGAACACTATGCCGACATTGTCCAGGACCTGTCCGCCCTGCGCCGGCTCATCAAGGTTTCGTCCGACACCATCAACGCGGCGTCGCAGCCCGACGCCCGCGCCGTCGATCTGCTGGGCGAAGCCGAAACCAACGTCCGGAACATCGTCACCCGGAACATCCACGGCAAAGTCCAGCCCATGACCGAGGTTTTGAAAAAAACCTGGGACAACATGGAAAAATTCCTCACCAACCGCGAACTCGTCTCCGGCCTCGCCACCGGCTTCACCGAACTGGATCAGCTTCTGACCGGCCTGCACGGGGACGAACTGATCATCGTCGCCGGGCGTCCCGCCATGGGCAAATCCACCTTCGCCCTCAACATCATCCGCCACGTCACCGCCAAGTCGGGCAAGTCGGCCGTCCTGTTCACGCTGGAAATGAGTTCGGAAAACATCGCCCGAAACATCCTCGCCGCCCAGGCCAGGGTCGAGGGCCAAAAGCTCCGCAACCACAATTTCTCCCGCGAAGACATGGAAAAGCTGAGCGCCGCCTCGGAGGAGCTGAACGAGTCGCCCTTGTGGATTGACGAAACGCCGGCCATTTCCCTGTCGGAACTCCGGGGCAAGGCGCGGCATTTGAAATTGCGGAACGATATCCAGCTCATCATCATCGACTATCTCCAGCTCATGACCGCCAGCTCCATCGCCCGCAACCGCAGCCGCGAACAGGAAGTCTCGGAAGTGTCGCGCGGCCTCAAGGCGCTGGCGAAGGAACTCCACGTGCCGGTCATCGCCCTGTCGCAGCTTTCGCGTAAGCCGGAAGGCCGCCAGGAAAGCCGCCCCATCCTGTCCGATCTGCGCGAATCGGGCGCTATCGAACAGGACGCCGACGTCGTCCTCATGCTGCACCGCCCCGACTACTACAAGGCGGACGATCACCCGGGCGAAGCGGAAGTCATCATTGCCAAACAGCGTAACGGCCCGACCGGCACCGTCAACCTCGCCTTCATCGGCAACCAGTTGCGGTTCGAGAATCTGGCCATCCGCGCCGACTACAATCCATCGGAGCACATGTAAATGCCGAAAAAATGCGTCTCCCTCCTGTCCGGCGGCCTCGATTCGCTGCTGGCATTGCGCCTTATGGCCATGCAGGGAATCGAGGTCACCGCCCTGCACACGGTCAACTGTTTCCACGGCACCCAGAAAATCGGGGAAAAGAAACGGCACCTGGCCGAAACGGCCGCCCGCCTCGGCGCCAAGGACATTGTCTTCCCCGACATCACGCAGGACGTGCTGGCCCTCACCCGCCGGCCCCGCCACGGCTACGGCAAGCATCTGAACGCCTGCATCGACTGCCGCCTGCGCACTGTCGCGGCCGGGTTCGCGGTTATGCGGGAGATCGGCGCCGATTTCGTCGTGTCCGGCGAAGTCGTCGGCCAGCGCCCCATGAGCCAGCGCCGCGACGCCATGGAGCTGGCCAATCGCGAGATCGCTTCGTGGGGCCATGCCGGCCTGTTCCTGCGGCCGTTGTCGGCCAAACTGTTGGAAAAAACGATTCCGGAAACGGAAGGCTGGGTCGGCGAAAAATACCTGTACGACCTATCCGGCCGCAACCGCGACAGGCAGATGGCGCTGGCCGAGGAAATCGGCCTGGGCGAATACCCGACGCCGGCCGGCGGCTGTCTGCTGACCGATCCCGGTTTTTCCCAGCGTTTGGCCGTGCTCATGCGTTTTACGCCGGACTGGAACGAGAACGATGTCGAAATGCTCAAGGTGGGCAGGCCGTTCCAGATCGGCGAAAAAACCCGGGTGGTGGCGAGCAGGAACGAGGAGGAGAATTACCGCCTCCGCGATTTGTCGCACCCGGACGATTATTTCTACATCAATAATCAACGTAACGGCGCCATCGTTTTGCTCCGGGGCGAAAAGACTCCCGAAGCCGAAGCGGCCGCCGCCGGCCTCGCCATCCATTATTCCAAGATGCGCGATGACGGCCGGGCCGAAGTGGAGCGCTGGCGCGTCGAAAACGGCGTCGATGTCGACGAAACGACGTTCGTCGCCGACGTTCTCCATCCGGACCGCGCACGGGAGATGGAACTGGCGGTGGCGGGGAAGGATTCGTTGAAAATAATGCGAAAGAATAAGAGGTAGCGTATACTTCAGGGCCTGTCGGCAAATAACCATAGGAGCCTGTCGGAGAACTTTTTCTTTCAAGTTCAATTGCTCTTCGGCGGAAGTTGATTATTGTATAGGTCAAGGAGGGGGTCATGCCTGTGACCTATCGCTCATATAATCCGGAGCAGCGTGTTCTTTTCCCGTCTCTGATGTTGGCTTCATTGCCCGAGAATCGTTTGGCGTTCTTTATTCTCGATGTCCTTTCCAAGCTGGATTTGTCTGTTATTCATAACGCATACGAGGCGAGGAAGGGTGGGCAGCCGCCCTATCATCCGGCGATGATGACCGGTCTCTTATTGTACGGGTATTGCGTAGGGGTGACCAGTTCCCGCAAACTCGAAAAGGCGACCTGGGAGCAGATCCCGTTTCGTGTTTTGACGGCAGACCAGCATTGTACCGATATTGAATCCCAATTCGCAAAACTCCGGATTTTAATTCGCTTCCATCACCTTCTCATAGGCCGCCAGCGTCCTGTCGTCGAACAAAACCATCCGCACCAGTTCCGGCCGGCCATTCTCGCGTAGAAATTCAAAAATGGTGCCGAGCGCAATCCCCGCCGCCTGGTCGACCGGGTAGCCGTACACGCCGGTGGAAATGCTGGCGAAGGCGATGGAGCGGAGATTTTCCTTCACCGCCAGCTCCAAAGCCGTCCGGTAGCACGAGGCGAGCAGAGCCGGTTCGCCCTTGCCGCCGCCGCGCCAAATCGGGCCGACCGTGTGGAACACACGCCTGGCCGGCAAATCGCCCGCCGCGGTGGCGACGGTCTGCCCGGTCGGGCAGCCGCCGATTTTTCGGCACTCGGCCATGATGGACAGCCCGCCGGCGCGGTGAATCGCCCCGTCCACCCCGCCGCCGCCGGCCAACGCCGCGTTGGCCGCGTTGACAATGGCGTCGACCTTCTGCTTCGTGATATCGCCCTCGACCAGTTCCACCCGGCAATCGCCGATTTTCCGTTCCATGGCCGCCTCCCGGTTTCGCGCGCTCCGACAAAAACCATTTCCCAAAATGCCGCCTTTTTTATAGTATATCCTTTTCGGAAAAAGTTGCCCAATTTTTCGGGAGACGCGGCCATGTCCGACTTCGGGAAAGTACTCCATCTTGTATCGGCCGATTGCGAGTGGGAAGCGGCGGTGAACATCGCCTCGCTGGCGGCCGGCCTTCGCGAGCACGGCTTGGCCTCGGCCATCACCGCGCCGGATCATTCGCGCCTCCAGGAACTGGCGGAGGCGGCGGGCGTGGAAGTTATTGATTACGCGTTGACCGCGTCGGCCAATCCGCTCCGCTGGCGCGATCTTTCACTCCTGATCAAGAACGGCGGCTACGGCCTTGTCCACGCCCACGATCCGGACGCGGCCCGCCAGCTTTCGCGCGCCGGCACCTTCGCGAAACTGCCGGCGGTCGTCACCACCCGCCACGATCTGATCCACTCGCCCTACTCGGCCGAATACGGCTCGGGAGTCGACGCCGTCGTCTGCCCTTCGCAGGCGCTGGCAGACACGTTCACCAAGCTGGGCGCCGGCGACAAGGTCCACGTCGTCTACGACGGCGTCATGCTGCCGACCTCGGACCGGGCGCTGGAGGACAGATCCGATCTGCGCGCCAAATACCGGCACGACTATTGCCCGGAAAAGGAAAAGCCGCTGTTCGTGGTCAATATCGCGCCTCTCGAGGAGGACAGCCGCCAGGCCGACATTCTGGAAGCGATGACGGAAGCGGTCGCCGTCCTGCCGCAGACGCATTTGCTGATCATGGGCGAAGGCGCGTTGGCCGAGGAATTGATGCGGCAGAGAAAAGTCACCGCGCTGGAAAAGGACGTGACGTTCATCGAACCGGACAAGGCGTTTCTCCGCCTGCTGGCGGCGGCCGATCTCTATGTTTCGGCCAGCAAAAACGATGTTTCCGGCTGCATGGTCCAGGCCGCCATGGCGGCCGGCACCGCGTCGGTCCTGACGCCGACCGGCTGTTATCCCGAACTGATCGAGGACGGCAAATCCGGCGTTTTCGTCAATCCGTCGGCCGACCAGCCGCTGAAATCGGCCATGCTCGAACTGCTGGAAAACCGTTCCCGGCGCGAACACATGGCCAAAGCGGCGAAGGCGCGGGCGGCGAAGATGTTCGACAATTCGACGCAGGCGGGGGAAGTGGCGGGGATTTATCGGAGAATTACGGGAAAAGCGTAATTCACCATTCACAATTAAACCGCAATCCGTGGGTGCGCGGCGGTGCGGCTTATTGGTTCCGCTATCGTAAATGTTGGTCCGGGGTTCAGATGTAGCGATTGTCTATCCCGAATTATCCCGGCACAACTTCTCGTTTTTCGCCCGGGTCGGCGCCTAGACGCCGGGATGACGTT
>JAVBRW010000349.1:0-4722 GCA_031547475.1 Planctomycetota bacterium | reverse complement strand
ATAAACGTTGGCTTCGCGCTCGATGCGGGCGTCCACCACAACCGGCCCGGGCGTGCGGAGCGCCTCCTCGACCACCGGCGCGATCTGGTCCGCCGTGTCGATGGCCAACGCCTTGATGCCGTAGGCCTGGCTGATGGCGATGAAGTCCGGGTTGTCGGACAGATCGATGTGGGAATAGCGTTTCTGCCAGAAAAATTCCTGCAACTGCCGCACCATCCCGAGGCACGAGTTGTTGAGGATGAAGATTTTCAGCGGCAGGCCGAGGCGGCGGACGGTCGCCAATTCCTGAATGTTCATCTGGAACCCGCCGTCGCCGCACACGCAGAGGACAAGGCTGTCGGGGCAGCCCATCTGCGCGCCCATGGCGGCGGGCAGGCCGAACCCCATGGCGCCAAGGCCGCCTGAACTAATCCACTGCCTCGGCCGGGTGTGGTGCCAATAGAGGGCGGCCCACATCTGGTGCTGGCCGACGTCGGTGACCAGAACGGTGTCGCGGGTCCGGGTCGCGTCGGACAGGACGCGGATAATGTGCTGGGGCGTCATGCCCGGGTTGGCATGGTTGAGCGGCGCTTCATGCTTCCACGCGGCGATTTCGTCCAGCCACGGCTTTCGCTCGTGGAATTCCAGCTTGGGCAAAAGCTGTTCCAGAATATTCCGGGCGCAGCCGATGACCGGCAGATCGACCTGGACGTTTTTCGACACCGAGGTCGGATCGATGTCGATATGGATGACCTTGGCCTGCGGAGCGAACGCGTCCAGCCTGCCGGTCACCCGGTCGTCGAAGCGGGCGCCGATGGCGATCAGCAGATCGCAACTCATGACCGCCCGGTTGGCGTAGGCGGTTCCGTGCATGCCGAGCATGCCGAGGGACAGCGGCGCGTCGGTCGGGAACGCCCCCAGCCCCATCAGGGTGGTGGTAACCGGGATGTTGGCCCGCTCGGCCGCGCTGCGCAGGAAATCCGACGCGTTCGAACTGATGACGCCGCCGCCGGTGTAGATGACCGGCCGTTCGCTCGCGTTGATCATTTTGGCGATGCGCTCGACTTGCCGGGGATTGCCTTCGTAATTCGGCTGATAGCTGGGAATATGGACTCGTTCCGGAATCGGTTCGGTTATTTCCGAAAGCTGGACGTTCGAGGGAATATCGACCACCACCGGCCCGGGACGTCCGGAGCGGGCGATATGGAACGCCGCCTTGAGCATGAACGGCAAATCCTTGGCGTTCGAGACCAGGTAGTTGTGTTTCGAAATCGAACGGGTGATGCCGACGACATCGACTTCCTGAAATGCGTCGTTGCCGATGAGGTGGACCGGCACCTGCCCGGTGATGGCGACCAGGGGAACGGAATCCATATAGGCGTCGGCGATGCCGGTCACCAGGTTGGTGGCGCCGGGGCCGCTGGTGGCGATGGCCACCCCGACCTTGCCGGTGGCGCGGGCATAGCCCCCGGCCGCGAACGCGCCGCCCTGCTCATGGCGGGGAAGCACCAGCCGGATATCCTTTTCGTCGTGGAATTCGTTGAACAACGCGACGACCGTTCCGCCCGGATAGCCGAAGACCAGATCGACGCCCTCGCTTTTCAGCACTTCCATTATCGCCTTGGTTCCCAACATGATGCACCTCCTGGATGACGCGGTATCAAAAAAAGCCCCGGGCATTTCGGCCCGGGGCTTGGGAGTTCGATCGCGCTGCTAGCCTCAGGCTTGTTACTCCATGCTGGTGTGGCCGATCGAGATCGGCGCAAGAACTACTACCAGTACGAGGACAAGCCGCTTGTTCATTTGCTTTATTTCTCCAAAATGGTACTGTTACACTATACTCGCCGGCAGCCCTTTGTCAAGGCGGTATGCGCGAATATGCGGATGAAATGTCAAAAAAGGGAAACCGCAAAGGAGAAACCATGCCCTACATCAGAATCGAAACCAATGTCAATGTGGCGAATGAGAAGTCGGTGGCCGTCCTCGCCGCCGTCGTCGGAGCCGCCGCGACCGCGACGGAAAAACCGATCAAGGTCTTTCAGGGTTGTCTGAGTAGCGGCCTGTGCATGAGCATGTCCGGCAGTCACGAACCCACCGCCTATGTCGAATTCAAAACCCTCGGCCTCGGCGACAAGGCCAGTGCGCTTTCGGCCGGCATGTGCGCCGCGCTGAAAAGCGAATTGAACATCCCCGGCGACCGGGTGTACATCTCGTTCCAGCTGTTTGATAAATCGATGTGGGGAAAGGATGGGAAAACGATGGAGTGAGCGGGGCTCCGTCAAACCATGCTGACCAGCAGCAAGCCGTTCAGCACCACGACAATGCCGCCGAACGCGCACAGGATGATGTTTGTCGATTTCGTGTTGGCGTGCCTGCCCATCACCTTTCTGGAAGAGGTGAGGTAAATCTGCGCCGCCACCGTGAGCGGAAGCTGCACGGACAGGAGCATTTGCGAAAGTATCAGGCCCCGGAACGGATCGTCCACCAGCAGTATGCAGAACAGGGCGATGCCGAGGCTGCCGACCACGCCGATACGGGAATGATTGTCCCGGATGTTGTACGGTTCGCAGAAAATGCCCGCCGTGATGGTCCCGCCCGCCATGCCGGAAGTGACCGACGACGCCACGCCCGCCATCAGGAGGGCGATGGCGAAGACGACGCCCGCCCCCGCCCCCAACAGGGGCGTGAGGAGATGCTGCGCATCCTCGAATTCGGTCGCCCGCTTGCCGGACGCAAAGAACGCCGAGGCGGCCAGAATAATCATGGCGCTGTTTATTGCCCAGCCGATGAGCATGGACAGGATGGTGTCGGCGTATTCGTATTTCAACTGCCGTTCCATCACCGCCTCGTCCTCCAGGTTCCATTGGCGGCTTTGGATGATTTCGGAATGGAGAAACAGGTTGTGCGGCATGACGACCGCTCCCAGCACGCTCATCACCACCAGCATGGCGCCGGGCGGAATGTCCGGCCTGACCCAGCCGACCACCGTTTCCCGCCAATTCGGGCCGACCAGCCACATTTCATACAGGAACGACAAGCCGATCAGCGAGACAAAGCCGATTATCCATTTCTCGATGTGTCTGTAGGAATTGGCAAGGAGGAGGTATCCCACCAGGACGGTGGAGAGGAAAGCCCCCAACCAGATCGGCACGCCGAAAAGCATGCGGAGCGCCAGCGCCGCCCCCAGCAGTTCGGCGAACGAGGTGGCGACGGAAGCGCCGCAGGCGGAGAGGAGAAGCGGCAGGGACACGGAGCGCGGCATGTGGCGGCTGGCCGCCTCGGACAGGCACAATCCGGAAGCGATTCCCAGGTGCGCCGCGTTGTGCTGCAGCACGATGAGCATGATGGTCGACAGGGTGACCATCCAAAGCAGCGAATAGCCGTGATCCGAGCCGGCCGCGAGATTGGCCGCCCAATTGCCCGGATCGATAAACCCGACCGTGACCAAAAGTCCCGGCCCGATGTATTTCAATATTTCCAGCCCGCCGAAGACTTGTTGCGCATCCTTGGTCACACGGCAGGGAAACCATTTGTCCAGATTCATGGAATGTCCCGCTTCAATTCGCCGTTGACGGCCGCCAGAGCGTCCCGGACGCCCGCCGCATATGCCACCGCCTCTTCGAAATGCATGCAGATTTTCGCATGGGGAAGAAGTTTCCCGTGCCGTTCGGGAAACGTCAGCCTGAATTGGCTCGGGCCGTCCCCGTCTTTCGCTTCGCTGATGATATAACCCTGCGCCGCCAATTCCTCGCCTTTTTCCATCATGCGCAAAACATGCTTGTATTGCCGGTAATCCATCTCCGATTCCCCTCTTGCTCAAAAAACCGCCCGCTATTTCGCCACCACCCGCACCTCCACCGCCGCCGTCCGGCCGGTCGCGTCGGTGACGCTGATGCGGTGGCTGCCGGCGCGGAGCGGCCAGTCCAGCGCCACGCCGGATCGACCGCTGCCCAGCAACTCGCCGTTGGCGAACCACACCAGTTCCCCCCCGGCGGGCGATTCGGCCAGCAGGGGCAGAGTGGTTGCATCGCCAGGCATTTCGACATAGGTGGCGCCGGGGGTGGGCGAGACAATCCGGACGGCTGCGCCGCCGGCTTTTTCGCGGGCGATCTCACCCCGGTTATCCGATGCCGCGACAACGCCCCCGCGGTGCAGGCGGCAGGCGGGTTGGGTGTTTTTGCCCGCCAATACGGGCGAAAGCACGATCTCCGGACAATGCCACCCCGGCGTCTGGCCGGATTCGGCGCAGACCTGGCGCATTTCCACCTCTTTCGGGGCGGGCCAGTTTTTTGCCCTGTCCTTGGACAGCGCATTCACCATATCGAGCGCGAGCGGCAAAGCGTCTTCGCCGCCGGCCGCCCACTGGCTTCCCCCCCTGCCCAGCCGCCCGCACCACACTCCGACCGCGATGTCCGGCGTCATGGCTATTGCCCAGGCGTCGAGCTGGTTCCAACTGGTCCCGGTTTTCCACACCAGGGACGGTTTTTCCGCCGACGGGATGGGTGCCAGGGCGGACAAGGCAAGCCAGGCGGCGCCGGGAGCCAGCACTTGCCTGCCTGTTCCGACTGCGCGATCAACCTGGTAACGAACAGGAAGCCATTTGCCAAGCCGGCCGAGCGCGGCATAGGCGTTGGTCAAGTCCAAGAGGTTCTGCTCTTTCGCGCCCAGCGCCAGCGACAGGCCGTAGCGCCCGGCCGGACCGGGTTCGAGGCCGATATTTTGCATAAATTCGGCCAGCGCGTC
>JAVBRW010000391.1:0-17834 GCA_031547475.1 Planctomycetota bacterium | reverse complement strand
TTTATCGGCGGCCACATGGTGGACAGGCTGCTGGCCGACGGGTATCGGGTAAGCGGGGTCGACGATTTCTCCACCGGCAAGGTGGAAAATGTCGACCGGTTCGGCGGGCGCATACAATTTACGCGCGGCAGCCTGTGCGATGACAAAATTGCCGCCGGCGTTGTCGAGGGCGTTGATCGGGTAATCCATCTGGCGTCGGTCCCTTCGGTGCCGCGCTCGGTCAAAAATCCCCGGGAAAGCGCCGACGCCTCCATCATCGGCACCATCAACCTGCTGAACGCCGCCCGCCAGGCGGGGGTGAAGCGGGTGGTGCAGGCCTCGTCCAGCTCGGTTTACGGCGACAGTCCGGTTCAGCCTCGGGTGGAGACCCTGCTTCCCGACCCGATGTCGCCGTACGCGGTGGCGAAGCTGACGCAGGAATATTACGCCAAAACGTTCACCAAATGCTACGGCCTGGACACGGCGTCTCTCCGCTATTTCAACGTGTTCGGCCCCCGGCAGGATCCGCACAGCCTGTACGCGGCAGTCATCCCGAAATTCATTTCCCTCATGCTGGCGGGCAAGCGGCCGGAAATATTCGGCGACGGCCTCCAGACCCGCGATTTCACCTATGTCGGCAACGTGGTCGAAGCCAACCTGCGCGCCGCCATCCACCCGGCCCCTCTCGGCGGCGAAGCGGCCAACATCGGCAATGGCGCCAGCGTGACGCTGAACGAACTGGTCGAGCATTTGAATGCGATTCTCGGCACGAATCTCGAGCCGAAATATCTGCCGCCGCGCCTCGGCGACGTTCTCCACAGCACGGCGGACGCGCGCAAGGCGGAACGGCTGTTCGGGTTCAAGCCGTCGGTGGGGCTGGCGGAAGGATTGAAAAAGACGGCGGATTTTTTCCGATTGTAACGCTTGCCAATCCGATTGCGCATTCATTGAAAAAGCCGCCCCGTAACGGGCGGCTTTTTTGTGTCATTCGGGCGAATGGGGTCAACCTTCGTCCGGCGGGAAGCAGGTGAAGGACAACGATGCGAAGTATTTGGTTTGGGTGTAGGTGCCGTTTTTCTCGGCGGCGGGAACGGCGACTTCGACGCCGATGACGTTGAGCGCGTTGTTGCGGACGGTGATGGTGGCTTTGCCGTCGGCGTCGGTGAGGATGGTGCCGGTGAGATCGTTGACCACGTCGATGATGACTGGCGTGTTGGCCATGGGTTTCCCGTTGTGGACAAGCTGAACCTCGAACTTGTCGCCCATTTTCAGGCCGGCCGGATTCACCGACGGGATGAACTGCATCTCCAGCCCGTCGATCGCCCGGGGTGCGGCGGCGGGATCGAGATAGGAGACGTTGTATTTGACCGCGTGGGTGCCGATGGTGGAACCGGGCACTTCGTTCATGGGCTTGTTGACGAATTTGCCGGCCTGGTTGTTGCTCCAGTAGCCGTAATCGAAATCGATGGCGACAATGGCCACGTTGTCGGCCAAATCCAGGTTGACATGATCGGATTGCGGAACCGCCTTGACTTCGGCGGGGGCGTTGTCATTTGCGAAGCCGCGCACCTTGGTGACCATGGCCGGGTTGTAGGCGTTGTCCGCCGGGCCGTCGCCGAGGACAATGCATGTTTTATCGCACCGCTTGCTTACCCATACGCCGTGCGCATGGGCGCTACCCGCGCCCAATCCGAGAATCGCGATAGACAGAAATATGGCGGAAAACACTTTGAACATCCTCGATCCCTTTCTCAAGAGAAAATAAAAGTTTTGCAACTAAAACACGTCGCGATAATACGAGCATCGCTTTCTGTGTCAAGGAAAAAGTATTATTTATAAAACTTTTGTTTATGAATTTGCCTGCCGTTGTCCGAAATTGCGCAAGGGTGGCGGAAGGCCACCCTTGCGCGATACAACCACGAAATCTTTCGGCGTTCAAAGCTTCAACTCGTCGGTTCCTTGGTATAGCCGGACAGCCACTGCGTTATCGCATCGCTCCCGAAATTGCCGATTTCCAGCGTATTGCCGACCGAGGCGGCTTTGTTGTCCTTTTGGCCGAGAATGGGGTAATCTTCCGGATCGAATCCCTTGATCTGGGCGCGGCCTTCGTAAATGTCCTTGATCGCCTGATCGAGAACGGCCAGCGCGGCGTCGGGACTTTTGGCCAGCGCGGCGCTGCCGCCGGGCGCGAGATCGGCAAAGCTGTAGGTGACGTTGTCGATGGTGACTTTGCCCAGATCGGACAGCGAGGTGATGCCGGGGCCGCCGCTCGAGCCGCTTTCGGCCGTGCCGGAGCCGTCGACCTTGGACGTCTTGCCGGCGGCGCCGAACAGGTCGCCCTTGTCCTGGGTGATTTGGACATATTGGCCGGCGCCCGCCTTGTCGGCCATGATGCCTATGCCTTCCGCCTGGCCCGCCATGTTGTAAATGACTTCCGCCATGACGCCGGTCGCGCCCGCATTGGCGTTGATGGCCGAGACCACATCCTCGACCGAGGCGCCGTCGGCGAACGAATACTGTTTCGAGCCTTTGGCGCCGCCGATGGTGAAGGTCTGATCGCCGAACATTTTGCCCGAATAGACGCCGGCCGCGACGGCGGCGATGGTTTGATCGCCCGTGGCGACCGTTTCCGCCTTCTGGGTGAGGGCGTCGGTGCCGTTGGCGGAGAGCGATGTCCCGGCGGCGCCGAACAAATCGCCCGAATTCTGGTACAACTTGGCCGTGCTGGCCTTTCCGGTATCGGTGGACTTGAGGGCGAGGGTGTACTGGCCGTCGTCGCCCTTGGTCAACTCGGCCTTGACGCCGGTCGTCTCGCTGTCGGCGTTGATGGCGGTGACGATGGAATGGAGCGCATCGCCGTTCTTGAACGAATAATTCTTCTCGCCTTTGGCGCCGGAGATGGTAAAGTTCTGGTCGTCCGTCAACAGGTGGAAATCGCCCACGTTCTTGGTGATGGTGGCGGGAGTGGCTTCCTCGACCGTGACCGTGGTGCCCTCGGAACCGGCGCCGGTCTTGACCATGCCGCCGGCGATGGAGGCGCGCATTTTTTCGAACAGATCGTAATGGGTGCTGTTGAGGCTGTCCGGATTGTTAAGGGCGGCGAGGGCGATGCGGCGCATGGCATCGAGGTTTTCGCCGGCCGTCTTTTTGGTGTCCAGGGTGGCGGTGGTCGCCGGATCGGGCTTGTATGTATTGTTGGTGTATTTGCCGGTCTTGGTGTCGTAATTGTCGTTGAAATATTTGTCGGACAAGAGTTCGGTGTAATGGCTTTCCTGTTTCACCGTTCCCAATTCCTGCGCTTGCAGGAGTTTCCGGTACGCGGCGGAATTGGAACCGAGCATGGCCCATTGCTGGAGAAGGTTGCCGCTGATGCCGGCGATGTTGGTGTTGTTGCTGTTGCCCAATAGGCCGGTGGCATAGTTCAGCTTGTTCTGATTGATGAGGCTGGTGTAATCAGTGTCGTTGACTGACATGGCGTATTCTTTCCCTGCAAAGGTTTTCCGCTGCGGCTTGTCCGTCGTTTCAGCAATGCAGTATATACCAAAGCGCACAGATTCATCCGTAAAAAGCTTTACGTGTCAGTATTATCGGTAGTCGATTCGACAACTTGAACGGGAAAAACGATTTTTCCGCAAAAATATGCAATAATTAACTTGTTGAAAGCAAAGCTGATATGGAAACGGAGAACTGGCTTGCCCGCACGGAAATTCTCCTCGGCCGGGAAGCGGTGGAGCGGCTGGCGCGGGCGCGGGTCTATGTATTCGGCCTGGGGGCGGTCGGTTCATACGCGGTCGAGGGGCTGGCCCGGTCGGGGATCGGCATGCTGCGCCTTGTCGATTTCGATCAATTCAAACCCAGCAATCTCAACCGGCAGTTATACGCCCTCAATTCGACCATCGGCCAATCCAAGGCCGAAGTGGCGGCCAGTCGGGTGCGGGACATCAACCCGGCGGCCGAAGCCGAGGCGCGGATTGCCTTTGCCCACGCCGACACACTCGGCGAATTGCTGTCCGGCAGCCCCGATCTGGTGGTCGACGCGGTCGACAGCCTGGGTCCGAAAGTGGAAATACTCGCCGCCGCCGCCGCGTTGAACGTGCCGGTCTTTTCCGCCATGGGCGCCGCCACCCGGATGGATGCCGGGGCGGTGAAGTTCGGCCCGTTGTTCGATGCAATCGGCTGCCCATTGGCCAGGCTGGTGAAAAAGCGCTTGCGGAAGCGGGGGGTGGAAGGCGATATCCGGTGCGTCTACTCGGACGAACCGCGCCGTCTTGACGCGGTTCGCGAACCCGGCAGGGAGACGGACGAGTACAGGCGCGGCCGTCGCCGAAGCGTTCTCGGCAGCATGGCGACCCTGACCGGCATTTTCGGGTTGCGGTTGGCGCACGAGGCGGCGCTGCGGCTGGCGCGGTCTATCTCGACCACGCGAACTGATGCGGATCGAGCATGACGCTGTTCACCTGATCGTCGTGCCGGGGATCCATGGACACCACCTCCATGGCGGTATCGCCCAGATTGACGCGGAGGGTGAGGGGCATGGGTGTGTACATGAGCATTTTGCTTTTCAAAAGCACGTTGTCGACCTGTTGGACAAACTGGCCGATCGGATAGGATTCGGCATAATAGCCATTGACCGAATTCGGCTGGTGGTAGCCGGCGACCAGCGCGGCGAAGCGGCCGTTTTCGGCGCGATCGATGATTACCGTTCCTTTTTGGCAAGGCTGGATATCGAGCCGGCGGATGGCCCGCACCGACGCGTCGAACGGCTCGCCTTCCAGAAGTTTCCGCATGCCGTCCGGCGTCGAGGCGAGCTGATCGATGGCCGAACGGTCGGACAGGTGGTACACCACCACGGTCAGCGCGTGCGACGCCCCGTCGGCGAAGTTGAGGTTTTCACTGGCCGAGATTTCCAGGGTGAGGGCGCGGGCGGCGGCGACGAATTTGACCTGATCCGCCTTGGACGAGGCGCCGCCGTTGGTGAGTACGGCCGACGCGCCGATTTTCGCCAGTTCCTTTTTGTTGTTCTCCGCCGCCATGACGGCGGCGCGCGCCTGGCGCTGCTCGCGGTACGACGGGCGGGAACGGGGATCGTCGGCCATGCGGACGGCGCGGACGGCACGCTCCGTGTCCAAGCGGTCGGATGGGCGGAACGTGAGAAATCCGGATTTGTCCGCCTCTTCGCATTGTCGTTGCGATTGCGTCCCGGACAACGAAGAGCAGGCGGGCAGGAGCAGCGACGCTCCCAGGCAGACGGCGAGGCAGACGGTCCGTGGTTTCAGAAGCATCGCATCAGTTCCAGTTTGAACAAATCGTTGTGGAATTGCTCCGCCCACAAGCGCTGGTAATCGGCCCGCAGGCTCCATCCGCCGTTGGTCCTGACATCCATCCCGAGGCCGAATTCGTAAAACATTTTCTGGCTTTTGTCGTATTGCATGGTCACGGTGTGGTTGGCGATGACCGGCGTCGCCATGCCGGCGGAAGAGGCGTTGAGGGCGCGGAAAGCGCCGGCCGAATCGTCCAGCTCCACAATGCAGCCAAGCTGTATGCGCGGTCGGATCAGCCCCCAGGTTCGCCGGCAGTCGGTGCTGACGGCGACGCGCATCGGCACGGCGAGCGAGGTTGAATCCTGCTTCGCCGCCGTAAAGCGGTCGTTGTCCCAATCGACCGTGTATTGTTTGCTGTTCAGCCGGGCGTATTCAAGCCCGATCTCGGGCTCGAGAAGAATGCCCTGGTTGTTGACGAAGGCGGAGCCGACTTTCAGCGACGCGCCGTAGAGGGTCGAGTCGTGCTTGTCCTCGCGCCACGGCAGCGAGCGGTATTCGCCGCTTCCCTTGTTTTGCATCCGGCCATAGAGGATGTTGCCGTCGACCTGCAGTAATTCCCGGTAAAAGCGTTCGAAAACCATGGTGCTGAAATGGGCGTTCACCACATAGCCGGAAATATCGTTTTTCCGCCCGTCGGTGTCGGCCAATCCTTTGAATTCCGAGTCGAACGCGTCCAGCGACATTCCGAGAACCGTGTCGATGGACCAGTCGCGTTTGAACCCGACCTGGCCGCGCTGTCCGCTGTAATCGTAAAAGCCGAATTGGCTGCCGGAGTCGCGCTCCTTCTGCCTGCCCTTGAACACGCCGCCGCCCGCCCACAGCGAAATGCCCTTGTCCGGCACTTCGCTCGGATACACGTACGAACCGCCGGACAGGTTCGAGCCGGCCGGTTGCGGGCAGGAGGATTCGGACAGGCTTGCCCATGCCGAATTGGAGAAAACGCCTTGCCTTTTTTCCCGAGCGGGCAGGCGCACATCGTTGAAGGCGCGGGCGGTTTCGTTCCGCGCCGGAACCATGGCGGAATAGGTTTCGGTCGTCGCCGGCACCGGAAGGCTGAGAACGCCGGTTTCGCGCGGAGCGGCCCTGCGGGCCGTTTCGGTATGGCGGGGAATGGACGCGGATTGTTCGACGGACAAGTGCAGGACGCGAGCGACGCCGGTTTTCACAACCCGCTCGAATGGGGGCGGCGGCGGCGGAGTGTCTTCACTCCCCGACAAGCAGAACAGGATTCCCATGACAATAGGTATCCCTATGCCGGCCAGCAACCGCATAATCATGGTACACCCCTCCGAGACCCGAATACACTCATCTGTACCCGGTACTTTCCCTTGAGGGGGATATGCCTTTCAAAAATTGTCTCTGAGTGAAAATCAGAAAGGGAACTCGGTCAGGTCGTCCGGCGAACCGGCGGGTTCGATGTCCGCGTCGACAGCATCGTGTCCGCCCGGGCGCACGCCCGGAGTGGTCGACTGCCTGTCCACCCCTTCGACCTGGAAAGCCCTCGGCTCGGCCGGGCAGACATGGTAGCAGGCGCCGCAGCCTATGCAGTATCGGGGATCGAAATCGGGAATGGTCGGCAAACCCGGGCCCTGGCTCCGCATCCGCACCGCGTGGGTCGGGCAGACTTCGGCGCAGGCACCGCACGCGTTTTTCTGGACGACGACGACGCAGCGATCAAGCTCGAGCGTGGTTGTGCCTATGCGGGTCGTCTGCTTTTGTTCGAGGGTAAGGCGGCGGAACGTTTGGGACGGGCAGGAGACGTTGCACGCGACGCAATTGTATTGGCAATACCCCCGGTCGTAGTCCAGCACGGGCCGCATGTCGGGTGATTGCGGCTGGATAATGCCGACCGGGCAGGAAAGTACGCAGGATTGGCAGGAAACGCAGCTTCGTTTATGGTGGTTCGCGCCCTCCGTTCCGGGCGGGAGCACGGGCAGGGCGGGGTCGTCCGGAATCATGGCAAGGCTTCCCATCAGGGGACGGGAGAACACGAACAGACCGCCGGCGGCAAAGCTGGCGGAAGCGTTCAGGAAATTCCGCCTGCCTTCGCCTTCCGGAACGTTGCGTTGTCCGCGGCCGTAGGACAAGGCGCCGAAATCGCAGGCATCGACGCAATCGAGGCAGACGACGCAGCGTTCGGCATCCATTTTCCTGTTTTTCGCGTCCTGGCAGCGGGTCGGGCAGATTCGTTCGCATTGTCCGCACGAAACGCATTTGCCCGGATCCATTCTGACGTTCCGCCTGGCGGCGGAGCCGCACAGCCCGAGTACCGCTCCCACCGGACACAGCGCATCGCAAAACCAGCGCCCGCGAAACAGGGACGGCGCGATTAAAAATGCCGCTCCCGCCAGCACGGCAACCAGCGCGGCGGTGTCCCGCCATTCACTTGCGCCGGTTCCTCCGATCAAAGCGCGGATAGAAGCTCCCGCCGGCACGGCCAGCCTGCCGTACAGGCCGATGGGATCGAGAAAATTGGCCAGCGCCGCCGTTCCCGCCAGGGTGGCGAGCACGATAAGAAACAGGCGGAACCGGGGCGTCGCCGCCGGCACGTAGCGGAGCCGGCGCACTCCGAGCCAGCCGCCGATGCGGTGGAATAGTTCCTGCACCAGCCCTGCCGGGCACAGCACGGAACAATACCACCGGCCCAGCAACACGACGCTGGCGAGTATAACTCCGGCCAGCGCGAGCCGCGGGCCGAAGCGGGTGAGGGAAGGGGAAAGCTGGGTGAGGAGGACTATTTTTCTGGACTTGTCGCCGACGCTTTCCGGCAGGAAATAGGCAATCGCGAACAGGGAAAAAATCACCAGGGCGGCCAGGCGCCGCCAATGCTTGGATTTCATAGAAGCCTTTTACGTACGGGGTTTCGAATGGTTACAGTGAAATTGTCCGCGTCCGCAATTTCGCCGGATCGATTTCGCCGAATCCCATGGCGTGGGCGATTTTGATATGTTCGTAATCCTCGGGTTTGCGGCCGAGGATGCGCGCCCCGGACGCGTCGGCGGCCACGATGTCGGTGGAAATGATCTGCATTTTGGCCAGCTTGACATCGCTGAGCGATCGGCTTCGCGGCCCGTTGCCGGTCAGAACGCGGTAGGCGTCGATGACGTTCAGGTCCGGTTTCCGCACTTTCATGAAATCGGCGATGCACTGCTGCAGGCCGCGCGCATGGTAAAAGCGCCTGTCCCACACCGCGCCCATGAAATTCTTCAAACTGGCGGTGATGCCGGCGCCGCCGTGGTGTTTGAGGATGGGAACGCTGATGAGAACGTCGCAGTCCAGTATCGCTTCGTGAACCTGCGCGTCCTTGAGCACGCGCCCGCCGACGTTCTTCTTCTGGTAATAGCGCTCTTCCCCGGCCGGCGCCATGATTGCGCCCGCGTCGGTCGAAGCGGCGGCGATGCCGCTGGACTCATAGGTGCTCCGCCAATATTCGATGGTGTGATCGAACACCGTCACCCTGGACGCGCCCGCCTCGATGCAGTGCTTGATCAAACGGTTGATCAGGGCGGGGTTGGTGTTGCCCGCGTATTCGATGCCGGCGTCCCACGACATGTTCGGCTTGATGGTGACTTTTTGCCCGCGCTTGACGAAACGGCCCATTCCGCCCATGGCGGCAATGCCCCGGTCGAACATGATTTCCGGTTCGCCGTTCCGCACCGCCACAATGTCCGGCACGCCGCCGTCCTCTCCTCCATAAGCCGAGCCGCCCGGGCCCATCCGGCCGAAAGGAAGGGAGGACAAGCCGACACCCACGCCGGCGGCAAGGCAGCTTTTAAGGAAATCGCGTCTGTTCATATATGTCTCCCGTTCCTCAAAAGGCTACAACAATCCACCTATATATTTGTACAGCCATACCCTCTTGCCTTCGCCAACTTTTTCCGTAAACTTGATCGCGGGATGGGAAGTTTCCGAGGGGTGCGCACCATGGACAGTCAGGAGAAGCTGGAAATTTTGGCCGAAGCCGGCCGCTATGATCTTGCATGTGCCTGCGGTACAAAGGACAAGGACGAAAGCCGCAAACGCGACGCTTCCGGCCAGGCATGGCTGTATCCCGTGACCCTGGCGAGCGGCGGCAAAGGGATTATGCTGAAAACGCTGCTGTCGTCCGCCTGCGTGGGCGACTGCGCCTATTGCCCCATGCGGGCGGCGGTGGACAAGGTCCGGCGCTGCACGCTCGGCGCCGACGAGCTGGCACGATTGTTCCTCGAATACAACCGGCGCAAGCGGCTGCTCGGTTTGTTCGTGTCGTCCGGGATTATCCGCGATCCCGATCATACCATGACCCGCCTGAACGGCGTTGCCGCCATATTGCGCCGAAAATACCAGTACAAAGGCTATATCCATCTCAAAATCATTCCGGGCGCCAGCGACGCGGCCATAGCGGAAGCGGTGTCATTGGCCAGCGCGGTGTCGTTGAACATCGAGACGCCGTCGCCGGAACATTGCGCCACCCTTTCCGAGCGAAAGGATTGGCAGCGGGACATCATGCGCCCGATCCGGCTTGTCCACCGGCTGATCCGCGACAACCCGTACAAGCGCCGCGTCCGCCAGTCCACCCAGTTCATCGTCGGCGCGGCGGCGGAAAACGATCGGGAAATCATCGCCCGCACCTTCAAACTCTACAAGGAGCAGGAACTCGAGCGCGTCTACTTCTCCGCCTACCAGCGCGGCGCCGGCCGCGAAGGCATACCCGGCGAAACCGCTCCGGACAAGGATATCCTCACCCGCGAACACCGCCTGTACCAGAGCGATTTCCTCATCCGCAAATACGGCTTTTCCGAACGGGACATGCTGTTCCGGCCGGACGGAAAGCTGTCCCTGGCCGACGATCCGAAAAAATGCTGGGCCGACGCCAACCCCGCCTTTTTTCCCCTTCGGGTGAAAACGGCCGAGCGCTGGCAGCTTCTCCGGGTACCCGGGCTTGGCCCCATTACGGTCGACCGTTTGCTCCAGGCGCGGCGGGAAACATGGGTGAGGGGAGTCGACGATGTGAAGCTGAAAGGCAAGCGCGCCGCGCTGGCGGCGAAATATCTGGATTTTTCGTGAACATTCCGCAGGAACTTCGTCAAGGAGCGCCATGGCAACCCTGATTTTCGCCCTCGCCCTCGCACTGGGCGTCTCGTTTGTCTGCTCCTTTGTCGAAGCGGGTCTCCTCAGCCTCACGCCCGGCGACGTGGCCTCGCTCACCCGCGAGGACGCGAAAGCGGGCCGGATATGGATGGCGTTCAAGGAAAACATCGGACGGCCCATTTCCGTCATCCTGCTGCTGAACACTTCCGCCCACACCATTGGCGCTTCGGTCGCCGGCGCCAAGTTCGGCGAAATTTTCGGGCAGGATCATTTGTGGCTTTTCTCCCTGGCGTTCACCTTCCTCATGCTCCAATACACCGAAATACTGCCGAAAACGCTGGGCGTCCGCTTCCGCATGGAAATGGCCCGTTTCAGCGCCCGGCCGCTCGACTGGTCGGTGTTTGTTCTCAGCCCGTTCCTCCGCCTCATTCACCTGATCAATCGGCCGTTCGCCCGCGGCGGCGCCAAAGAAGGCGAAACGAAAGTCGACGCCATCGAGGAAATCAATTCCCTCACTTCCATGGCGCGCATGTCCAACCTCATCGGCCGCCGCCAGGAAAAAATCATCTTTTCCGCCACCCACCTGGCCGGCATTACCGCGAAACAGGTCATGATTCCGGTCGAACAGGTCATGTTCCTGTCCACCGCCAACACCATTCAGGAAGCGTTTCTCATGGCCCACATGGACCTCCACACCCGCTATCCGGTCCGCGAGGGCGACGATTTCACCCGCATCGCCGGCTATATCAATTTCAAGGAATTGGTGTATTTCATGAGCACCAATCCCAACAACCCGAGCCTGGCCGGCATCATCCGCCCGCTCACCTTCGTCCCTCCCGAAACCAACGCGACCGATCTGCTCAAGCTGTTCGTCGATCAGCACAACCACATGGTGGTGGTCCGGGAGTCCGGCGGGCCGGCGCTGGGCGTGGTCACGGTCGAGGATGTCCTGGAGGAGTTCGTCGGGGAAATCGAGGACGAATTCGACCGCCTGCCGCAATATATCCACAGCCTGGCCGGGGGCGTCTGGCTGGCCGGCGGCGGCGTGCCGATGGGCGAGTTGTCCCTGCAGTTGGGCGTCGAAATCGGCCCGCCCGGGCAGACTCTCGCCGACTGGCTGGCCGGCAGGCTGGGCGGCACGTTCAAGCAGGGCGATTTGATCATGGAGGGGAAATTCGAGGTCATGGTCCGCCGCATCAAGCGCGGCAGGATTTTCGACGCCGCCATAACCGATTCGGCCGCCGGGAAAAAGCGGTAAAAGGGAACGCGCGCGGACTCCTCCGCGCGCGTTCCTTGTTCCCGTCTTTTTCGCCATGCTATTGCAAGAGCGACAGGATATTCTGTTTCGTCTGGTTCGCCTGGGCGAGCATCGAGGTGCCGGCCTGCTGCATAATCTGGAACCGGGTGAACTCGGTCGTCTCCGACGCCATGTCGGTGTCGCGGATGGCGGATTCGGTCTTGGTGATGTTTTCAATCGCCACGTTGAGCGAATTGATGTTCGTCTGCAGCATGTTCGACTGGAAGGCGCCGAGCCGTGCCCGCAGAGTCGAGACGTCGTCCACCGCCTGGCCGATGATGTACATGGCGAGAATCGGATCCCGCGACAGGCTGGCCGGTCCGCCGCCGAGAACGTCCTGGAGGCAGTAGTCGATGCCGTTGTAGTTTATCCGCCCCATGTTGGACATGGCCATGGACTGGATGGAGTAGACGGTCCGATCCTGGTCGCCCTCGGTGTTGCCGAGCTGGAACTGCATGCCGCCGACGAAATTGTCCATCGTTTCCGAAGTGTTGCTTCTCGGGTTGGTGGCGTAGGTGCCGACTTCCAGAATCTTTTCGCCGCCGAACGTCGCGGTTCCCATGTCCATGCCGGCGCCGGTGGTGCTCTTGGGCAGGCTGACCAGCGTTTCCGACTTGATGAACACGCCCTTGAGGTTCGGATCTGTGATATAGAACCCTTCCGCCAGCCTGGACGGATCAACCTTGATGTTGAACGGCTTGATGGTGCCGGTGGTGCCGGCCAATGCGGAGGCGTCGATGGTCAGCATCTCGGTCGCCTGGTCGTACTTCAGGTTGACCAGGGCGGTCGCCGCGTCGAGGCCGGTGATGACCTTGGCTTCGACGGTCGGGTCCATCTGGCTGAAATCGAGATAGATGTTGACATCCGTGCCCATCTTGTCCTTCAGGCCGATTTCCCCGGCGGCCGGGGCATAGGTGAGGGACGGCGGCTCGAAGTAGCGGCGGTTTTCCTCGATCTCTATTTCATCCTCTTTCACGCCCTGGAGCGAGGTTGCACGCGAATACAGCTTGCCGTCCTCGTAGCCCGCCACCGCCAGGGTGGTGAGGCCGAGCGAACCGCCGTTGAACACCAGGCAGCCGGAGAAGTCAGGGGTGGTGGTGTTCGCCTTGAGCCCCTGTGTGATGATGGGGGCGCCGTTCATGGTGATGTTGGCGTCCTGCCCGGCGACCTGAACCGTCGTCCCGGACTTGATCATCACCTTTTCCTGGGTGTCGGACTCGCGGTACTGGTAGAACAGCTCGCCTTCCTTGTTCTGGATGCGGATGGTCTCGGCGGAACCGTATTCGTCGGACCACAGGCGTATGCCCAGGTTGGTGAAGGACACGCTGCCGGACATTTCGATCTTCGGCATATCGCCTTTTGCCGTTGTCGCGGTGTAGGGCGATTTTGGCAGATTCAATGTTATATTCAGGCCGCTGTCCTTGCCGTTGGCCATGACGACCGATTCGACGCGGACGGTCTGGCCGCCCAACTGCGCCGGCGCCGTATTGGCGTTGATGGCGTTGGTGACTTCGCCGGAGGAGGCGACCAGGTATTTCGGCTCCATCGAGGAGTGGCTGAACACCTCGACCTTGAACGTCGCGACGGTGCAGCCGTCGGCGGCGAAGGTCAGGGGGGTGTAGCGGTAGAAAATCTCGCCTTCCGGCGACGTGTTGTGCGCCAGGTTGACGCCGGACATGACGGAGTTGCCGATGTCCGTCCACCCCGACAGGCCGGTGACGGTGAAATCCTTCATGTTGTCCATGCGCTGGCCGACCAGGGCGATTTCGAACACGTCGAGGTTTTTCGCGTTGTCGGTCAGGTTGATGAATATGCCGTCCAGGTTCTGTTTCGGCGCGCTCGGAATGCCCGAGTTGTTGGCGGCGGAGAAATAGTTGCCGTCGCCCTTGCCGATCAGCATGGTGCATTCTTTGTCTTTGTAGTATTCGAGGGCGCCGGTCGACTCGTTGACCACCTTGGCGTAGATCTTGCCGTCGCCGTCGCAGTTGTAGCCGACCTTGAAGGCGGCGGCGGCGTTCGGGGTGATGCAGACGCAGGCGATGGCCGAGGTTTTGGCGTTGTTGAGGCCGGCGCCGTAGATTTGGATGTCGCCGGTGCGGTAGACGTAGTTGCCGCCCACGCCGTCGTAGCCGGTGATGTACGAGGCCTTGGTCGGCGGACTGTAGATCGGGCCGGTGGAGCCGTAGGGAATGCCGTTCAGCGACTTGTCGATGCGGACGTCGGAGGCGAAGGTCAGGGTGGCGCCGATGCCGGTGGAATCCTTGACGTTGTTGATGCCTTCGACTATGCGGCCGAGCGGTTCGCCCTCGGAAAAGCTGAACAGCCGCGAGCCCTTGGTTCCGGTGAGGATGAACTGCTGCGAATGGGTAATGTTGCCGCCGTTGATTTGGCAGAGCGGGTTGGCGTTGTCGGCTTCCAGGTAGGCGCGCTGGGCCTGGTTCTTGGTATTGGCCTGGTATGCGGACCTTTCGCCGGTGTAGCCGATGGAGAAGCGGACGCCGCTCCGCTTGAATATTTCGTCGACCCGGGTCAGTTTGGTGTCGAGGAGCGCATGATCGGTCGGTTCGTTGACGGTGGTGGTGACGTCGTAGACCAGCTCTTTCGAGCCGTTCAAAAGGTATTGATCGGAATAGCGGGTGGTGTTGGCGATGCGGTTGATGGTTTCGATGCCCGAATCCAGTTCCGCCTGGTCGGCGGCGACCTGCTCGGGGCTGGTAATGCCGCTGTTGGCCGCGTGAATGGCGAGGGCGCGCATTTTCTTGAGGATGGAGTTCATCTCGTTGAGGGCGCCTTCGGCGATGCCTATCAGGTTGTAGGCTTCCGAAGAGTTGCGGACCGCGCGCTCGAGGCCGGAAATTTGCGAACGCAACTGTTCCGAAATGATGAGGCCCGACGGATCGTCGGCGCCGACGTTGATGCGGTAGCCGCTGGAAAGCTTCTCGATTGCCTTGTTCATCCCGAATCCGCTGGATGACAGTTGGCGTTGCGTGTTCAGCGCAGACAGGTTGTGGTTGATAACCATGCCGGTACTCATTGGGTGTCCTCCCTAACGATTTGAGTCCGTCCGCGACGTTCACGCGTCGCCGCATCGCTCGTGCTCAATCCTCCGTGAGCACCTGGAAACGCTTCTCCAGCAGGCTCGAGCGATATCGGATGTTCGGACTTCCATCCCTGATGGATGGGGTTAAGACGTTTGCTTGAATCCTCTCGCACAATCACAATAAATTTGCAGGTATAGCTTGGCTCAAACTCCGCGCGGTTTTACAATCGCCTTGATTGCAAAACCCGTGCCAAAAAACAACAAATTGTGTCCGCAAAATTTATCTAGACTATATCCCACTCGTGCAAAAGAGGTTAAATCAAACAAACATTTCTTCCATCGCGCTTGTTCCGCATTTCCCGTTTTTCGTGTCCGCAAATATTGCCGTTGCCCGAACCTTTGGCCGGACGTTTTTTCCGTGCCGCCGTTTTTCGCTTCGCCAAGGCGGATCGCATCGGCGGATGCTGCCGGTTCGGGTCGTTTATGATAATATCGGCCGTTGCCGGCGGGTGAATTCAACCGAATTGGGAAATTCTGTATTTTTGGGCTAAAGTTTGTGGTGTCGCGGCCGCCAATGGCGGCGGTGGGATGGATGCGGTTTATGCGTTGTCGTTTGCCCGGCGGGGGCGCTTGGTTGAAAAAATCTTCCGTGCGCGGACGGAACTATATCGCACAGCGGGAGCCTCTTGCCGAGTCGTTCACTCACTGCCTGGCCCGGTAGCGGCGCGCGGCCTCCAGCATGGCGGCAATATTCTCCTGCGGCACGTCCGATGTGAGCGTAACGCCTGGGGAGATGATGTAGCCGTTATTCCTGCCCAGCGTTTCCACCGCTTCGCGCACATCCTTACGGACCTGTTCCGGCGTGCCGTAAACGAGGATGTTCTGCGCGGAAAGCCCGCCGTAGAAGCAGAGCTTGTCGCCATAACGCTCGGCAAGTTCCTCGCGCGGCATGCACTCGGACTGGATGTCATTGAGGATGTTGACGCCGCATTCGATGAGATCCGGTATGATCGGGCGGATGTCGCCGCAGCTATGGTGGATCACGGGAAGGCCCGCGTCCCTGTATACGTTCCAGATGCGCGCAATGCGCGGCTTGACGATTTTGCGCCAAAGCCCGGGCGAGATCAGCATGCCGTTTTGGCAGCCGTAGTCGTCCGAGGTGCGGCCGCAGTTCACGCCCAGGGCGATCATGCGTTTGGCGAGCGCGATTTGATAATCCGTGATCTTGTCCAGCAATTCGCAGGCGAAGTCTTCGTTCTCCATCAGGTCGCACAGAAAGTTCTCGAGCCCCCGTATCGCCCACGCCCGCTCGAACAGGCAGAGGATGTGGTTGGTGGTGACGATGTATTCGTCCCGGTTGGCGGCTATGGTCGCTCTGGCCGCGTCGGTAAGCAAATGCGGGGCGTTGGGATCGGGGAATTCGTAGCGCGTGTAATCGTCAATATCCTGCAGCGGGGAATGCATCACGCAGATGCCCTCCTGAGAGGTATCGAACCCCGTGCCGAATTCGTCGTAGATCATCGGTTCGGAAAATCTGGCCGTGGAGCGCATCGCGCCCAGCGTGTCGCCGAAATAGGCGTAGATGATATGGTTGTCGAAATACCTGATGCCTTCGTCCACGGACGCGAACCCCATCGTCCGCTTGAGCTTGTCCCAGGTGCCGCCGGAAAAATCGAACTGCATCGGCAACAGATCGGGCTTCCGGTGCGCGATTGCGCATAAAACCCGCTCCTTATGCGATAACGCTTCCATTTTGCCTCCTAGCCTATTTGCTTACGGTTGCGGCAAAAGCGATTGAGCGTTTGTCCGGCGGCTCTATGCGATCGGTATCAGGTTTCCAGCATTTCGCCTCCGCCCAGATAGCTTTTGATGATATCGTCGTTATGCAACATGTTTTGCGCTTCGTCCTGCATGATGATCTTGCCCGTCTCCAGCACATACCCGCGATTGGCGATCTGCAGGGCGCCCTTGGAATTCTGTTCGACCAGGAGAATGGTGATGCCTTCCTGGTTGAGTTGGCGGATGGTATTGAACACCTCGCGCACAATGAGCGGCGCGAGGCCAAGGGAAGGCTCGTCAAGCAGCAGCAATTTCGGTTTGGCCATCAAGGCGCGGCCGATGGCCAGCATTTGCTGCTCGCCGCCGGACAGGGTGCCTCCCAATTGGCTCTTGCGCTCTTCAAGGCGGGGAAACCTGCGGTAAATCTCCTTGATGTCGCCGTCGACATTGCGTTCCTTCCGCATGTAGGCGCCGATTTTCAGGTTTTCCAGCACGGTGAGGTGCGGGAATATCCTGCGCCCCTCGAGCACATGGATCACGCCGGCCCTGGCGATGGCGTTCGCCGACCAGCGCGTGATGTCCCGTCCGTTGAACACGATTCTTCCCCGTGCCGGCGCCCCCAGAAGCCCGGACAGCGTCCGGAGCGTCGTGGTCTTGCCCGCGCCGTTGGCGCCGATGAGAGCGATGACCTCGCCCTCATCGACACTCAGATCGATCCCCTTCACCGCCTCCACTTCGCCGTAGGCCACGCTCAGATCCGTGATTTCCAAAAGCGGCATTATTCGTCACCTCCGAGATAAGCTGTAATGACTTCCGGGTTCTTCTGGATCTCGGCGGGCGTGCCTTCGGCGATTTTGCGCCCGAAATTGAGCACGAATATCTTGTCCGCAATCGTCATGACCATGCGCATCTCGTGCTCCACGATCAGAATCGTGGTGCCCATGGTGTCGCGGATCCGGCGGATAAGACGCACGAGTTCCATCTTTTCCGTCTGGTTCATTCCGGCGGCCGGTTCGTCCAGAAGAAGCAATTTCGGGCCCGAGGCGATGGCCCTGCATATCTCCAGCAGGCGCTGCTTGCCGTACGGCAGCGAACTCGAAACGTCTCCCGCGTGGTTCGCTATGCCCACGAACTCCAGGAGGCCCATGGATTTTTTCAGGATCTCCGCCTCTTCGGCGCGCTCGGACTTCGTGCGGAGGATGCTTGCGAGCAGCCCGGATTTCAGCTTGGGATGGTAGCCGACCAGGATGTTCTCCAGGACAGTCATGCTTTTGAAGAGGTTGAGGTTTTGATAGGTGCGCGAGATTCCCGCGTTGTTGATCTTGTAGGTCGGCCGGCCGTTCAGGCG